>NZ_JBSGSG010000008.1:0-199273 GCF_053606765.1 Streptomyces sp. NPDC055189 | reverse complement strand
CGCATCTGCCGAGATCCTGGCAGATGCGACTGCGGCTTTTCTGTGGTTGCTCGCGCCCACGCGGCGGAGCCGCAAATGTCACAGCCTCGCGCCCCTTACGGGGCGTTTCTTACGGGACGTGGACCCACTGCGCCTTGCTCGGGGTGCCCTGGTCGTCAGTAACGAAGAGCATGTACCAGCCGGACTCGACCAGGCTCTTCTCCCGCGGGATCGTCACCGTGACGCCGTCCGAGGACTTCTTCAGGTCGAGCGCGACGGAGGTCTGGTCGATGTCCGTGACGTGCGTCGAGGCGCTCGGCCTGATCAGGCGGGCCGTCTTGATGGACGAGGCGTGCTGCGTCTTGAAGGTCCCCGACCCGCCGCGCTTGATCTCCTTGGGCCCGTCGCTGAGCCCCGGCTGCGAGCCCTGGTACAGATACGGCGGGGTGTAGATCTCGATGCGCTGCTCGAACTCGCCGGGCTTGGTGTTGGCCTTGTCCGAGTAGAGCGAGTCGGAGCCGAAGAACATCACGCGGCCGTCGGGCAGCAGGATCGACCCCGAGTGGTAGTTGCGGCCCACCTCCGGGTCGGCGACCCGCCGCATGTTGCCGGTCTTGGCGTCGTAGATCCGCGCCTGCTTGATGTTCGAGTCACCGCGACCGCGGTAGTCCTCCGAGCCGCCGGAGATGAGGACCGTGTCGTCGGGCAGGGTCGAGGCCTGCGGGTAACGCGTGCCCTTCTCCAGCTCGGGGCCGTCCTCGAACTTCGGGTTGTCGTCCAGGAGGTCGACGATGCGCGTCTTCTTGCTGGACTTCTTGGACTCGCCGACACCGCCGCCGCCGACCACCATGTACTTCTGGTCCTGCGCGGGCGGCAGTTCGACCGTGTTGGAGGTCTCCAGGAGATTCGGGTCGCTCATCCCGGGGATCCCCTTCCAGCTGCCCTTCGTCTCCAGGTCCCAGGTGCCGGGCTTGCGGCCCACGTCGTCAGGGCCGTAGCCCGCGTTCGAGCCCGAGTAGAAGAGCCTGCCGCTCTGCAGCTGGAAGACGGCCGGGTAGGTCGGGAACTGGCGGACCTGCTTGGTGTACGTCCACTTCTTCGTCTTGGGGTCGTACAGCTCGTTCTTGCCCGGGACCAGCTGGCCGATCTCGTCGAGGCCGGAAAGGCTGAGCACCTTGCCGTCCGAGAGCGTGGTCAGCGTGGGGTACCAGCGGGCCTCGTTCATCGGGTCGACCTTGATGTACTTCTCGGCGACCGGGTCGAACTCGAAGGCGTCCTTGATTCCCTGGAAGTCCTTCTTGTCCAGGGCGAGCTTCTGCGCGATGCCGTACGTGTTGCGCGTCGCGGCGCCCTTGAGGCCCTGCACGCGGTAGTTGTCCTGCGTGCCCGTCTCGTGCTTCGTGCCGCTCTGCTGCGCCTCCACGTACACCCGGCCGAGGCCCGGTTCGTTGCGGACGAACGCGCCGGTCGCCTTGTCGAAGACCTTCTTCGCGCGCTCGACGACGACGGGGTCCTTGGAGACGAACGTCTTGCCGTTCTTCTTGCCGGTGAACTTCGTGCCCGACGGCAGCGTGATCGGGTTGTCCGGGTCCTCGTTGTGCACCACCATCAGGCCGCCGGCCTTGGTGATGTCGCCCTTGAGCTTCTCGTAGCGCTGGGTGCCGCCCGCGATCAGGAGATTGCCGTTCGCGAGCTGCGTGTGGCCGGTGCAGAAGAGGTCGACGGGCGTCTTGATCTTCTTGATCGTGTTCTTGACCGGGTCCCACAGGCGGGTGTCGAACTTCTTGGCGTCGAAGTTCTTCTGGTTGTTGCCGGAGCCTGCGACCAGGAGGATCTTGCCGGTGTGCAGGAGCGCCGCGTGGATCGTGTTCTGGCGGTACTCCTCGGGGAAGTTCACGACCTGCCAGTGACCGTTGTCGGCCTTGTACTCCGGCTTGTTGATCTTGTAGTCGTGGTACTTCTCGGAACCCACGCGCCAGAGCCACGGGCCGTTCATCCCGGCCAGCGCTATGACCACCGCCGCGCCTATCGCAATGCGGCGGGCGCGGCGGCGGCTGGAGCGGTCCTTCATTTCTTACGTCCCCCAAGGGCGATCTGCATGGTCTGGTCGTTCGATGCCCAGCTGGGCTTCTGCTGAGGCGCGTGCGGCGCGTGCGGTCCCTGCGGGGCGTCGTGCGCCTGGGGCAGCCGGGCCGTGGCATCGCCGTCGCGCTGCTGCGGCACCGTCGGGCCCTGCCCCCCGTCGGACGGCGGTCCCGAAGGGCCTCCGCCGTGCCGCGACTTGCGCTTCTTCTTGTCCTGCCGCATGCCCCACCGCCAGGCGAAGATCGGCGCGGCCGTGATCAGCAGGGCGAACGTGGCCCAGACGATCATCGCCGGGTGGACGTGGCCGAAGACGAACGCGGCGGCCATCGATCCCGCGAAGACCAGGATGAAGAACAGGTGGATCCGGAACGTGCCGAACAGTGTGTCCGGGCTTGCCGAATCGCCCTTGGGAGTCACCACGAACTTGCTCTTGCGGCGCAGCGCGGCATCCATCAGGGAGCGTGCGTACACCGGAGCGGAGAGCGCCGACATCACCATGCCCGCGATACCGCCGGAGCCCTCGGGCTCGTGCGGCGAGACGTTGTGGCGGCGGTTCCAGATGTAGAGGCCGATCTGCAGCGCCGAGGCGTTGCCGTACAGCATCAGCCAGATCGTCGGGTCGATGTTCACGCCCGATGCGCCCATGCCGAGGAACAGCGCGCAGGAGAGCGCGGCCAGGATCCAGTTCATGGCGGACATCGGGTAGAAGATGACCATCATCGTGTAGTTGAAGAGCCGGCCGGGCGGCAGCGAGAACGGCGCCTTCCAGAATTGCTTCAGGATGGTCTCGTACGTTCCCCGCGACCACCGCAGCTGCTGCGTGAAGAAGTCCGTCCAGGCGTTGGGGCCCTCACCGACCGCGAGCACGTCCGGGGTGTAGATCGACTTCCACTTCTTGCCGGTCTTCGGGTTCGTGGCGCGGTGGATCTCGAAGCCCGTCGCCATGTCCTCGGTGATCGAGTCGTACAGACCGCCGATCTGCTTCAGGGCGCTGATGCGGACGGCGTTGCTCGTGCCGACGAACATGGGGGAGCCGTACGCGTTGCCCGCGCGCTGGATCAGGGCGTGGAAGAGGAACTGCTGGGACTCGGCGGCCTTCGTGATGAAGTTGTCGTAGTTGCCGTAGACCTGCGGGCCGATGACGAAGCCGACGTTCTCGTCGCGGAAGAAGCCGAGCATCCGCTCCAGGTAGTTCGGCATCGGGACGTGGTCGGTGTCGACCGATGCGAAGTAGTCGTAGTCGTCGCCGTGCGCGTCCAGCCAGGCGTTGTAGTTGCCGTGCTTGGTCTTGGCGCGGTGCGGGCCCTTGCTCATGTTCCACTTCGCGATGCCCTTGCGGGAGAAGTGGTGCACGCCGAGCCGCTGGCAGACTTCCTTGACGGCCGGGTCGTCGCCCTCGTCGAGGAGCCAGACGTGCATCAGACCGCGGTGCCGGATCTTGACCGCGGCTTCCAGGGTCTTCGTCACCATCTCGAGCGGCTCCTTGCCGGGCACGAAGGAGGTGAGGAAGGCGACACGGGTGCCGGTCTCGGGCACCACGGGTATCGGGTCACGTGCGACGAGCGTGGCGTGCGCGTTCGAGAGCACGTTCATGCAGCGGAAGAACTCGATGAGGCCGATGGATATGAGCATCACGATGTCGAGCGTCGGCAGCCAGTCGTTCGCGACGTAGTCGCGCTTCGTCCAGTGCGTCGGCTGCAGCAGCCAGGCGAGCAGCACGAGGGAGAGCAGCGGCGCGGCCCCCAGCATCAGGGCGGCTCTTATCCGGTGCGGCTCCTGCGAGAGCAGAGAGCGGTACTGCACCTTGTACGGCTTGGTCGGATCAGGCTGCGTGAGCGGCCCCGCGAGACGGCTGTAGTGCTCGTAGTCGTATCTCGGCAGTGCCTTCTTGATACGCCTGAACCCACCTGTCCGGTGCGACGGCACCCGCAGTTGGGTCGTCTCTGACGGGTCGTTCGGCCGCGCGCCCGTCGGCGTCGACGTCATGAGTCATCCCCCCGCACGCGGTCGCCCGCGTGTTCGTTGGTCCTTCCGTTCGCTACGGTCCCCCGCGACCTTCACGAACGCATCAGTGACAGGCCACCGTCCCCTTAGACATGGAACAGCTACCTTCCGGTTGCATGATGCCCCCCTCGGCATCTGTTCGTGAAAGGGACCCCCGCCCCTTCCCCCCGCGGGCTCCGGCCGGGCCCCCAACTGCGCCGCACCGTCTGCCTCATGAGAGCCAATGGCTCCTGCACAAGGTTCTACGGCCCTAGCCATGATCGCAAGAGCGAAACAAGGTGTTTACCGGTCATACGAGCGATTTGAGTTACCTGTTGCCGCCTGTTGGGACAGGAGCGCTCAATCGCGTTCGAATATTACCGAAGTGTTCCCGTATCGCCCGCTCGGCCCGGAGCACATCGCCGGATCGGACCGCGTCGAGGATCTCGCGGTGCTGACGGCAGGTGACCTTGGGATCCTGCGGCACGTCCACCAGATCGGTGCGTACTTTGTGGAAGGCGTCCCAGAACGCTTCAAGAACTTCACCGAGGAGCGGATTGCCCAGGCAGCGGTAGAGGGTGGCGTGAAATGCGCGGTCGGTTTCGGTTTGCACGGCACCCGGGCGGCCGTTCTGACCGTCTTTGGCCGCCGTCTCGGTGTCCATCTGGTCCACGATGGCGTCCAGTTCGGCGAGGTCCGCCGCCGGGATGCGGCCGGCGAGGCGGGCGATGAGCCCGGTCTCCACGGCCTCCCTCAGCTCCAGGAGCTGGAGCAGGCTGTCCTCGCCGCGGTAGTGGCCGGCCACCGTACGGAAGGTGAGGCCCTCGATCATCGGAGCCACCGACATGGGTCCGACATATGTGCCGAAACCGTGCCGGATTTCCACGATGCCCATGGCCTGCAGCGCCTTGAGTGCCTCTCGCACTGAGTTCCGACTGACGCCGAGGCGTTCCATCAGTTCGGGCTCGGTGGGCAGAGAGGCTCCCGAGGGGAGCCGCTGGTCGATGATGAGCTTCTTGATCCGCTCCTGTATGTCGCGCGCCATGGCGCAACGGTAGCGGTACGGACACGGGTATCGACCCGGCGCGGAAGACGCGTATCCACCCGGCGCGGGAAACACGAAAGCCCCCCGCGTGAACGGGGGGCTTTCGCTGTCTGTGCGCCGTCAGGGACTCGAACCCCGGACCCGCTGATTAAGAGTCAGCTGCTCTAACCAACTGAGCTAACGGCGCCTGCTGACCTGGAGAACTCTACCGGACGTCAGCACGTGCTCCGAACCGCGGGGAGCTTGGGGGCGGCCGGGGTGGGATGAGGTCGGGGTGCGGGCGGGCGGGTCCCGGGGAGGGGCGCGGGGACGTGAATGCGGGGCGGATCAATCATTCGGACCGTCAACATGCGATATCGCCCGACAGTTGCGAAGCTGACGACTGTGCAGATGCGACACAGACATTCTTTCCTGGGGTGTGAGGGGAATCGCATGGAGGGTGCTCCGGTATTCGAGGAATTCGCCCCCGAGAGCGACTGCGACTGCCCCGGATGCATTCACCGGCGACGAGCCATGACCCATGCGCTACCCGTACGCCTCGGCGGTCACCCGGCGGCGCACGGAGCGCGGCGCGCCCTTGTCGTCGCCGCGGCGGCGGGCACCGTCCTCGGCGGCGGTCAGCTTCCGGCGGCGGCCGCGCCCGATGCCGGGCAGCAGCCGACGCGACCACCGGGGGCGGTGCCTGGCGGGGTGCCGGAAGGAGTGCCCGGCGGGGTGCCGGGTGCGGCGGTGGGGACTCCTTCGGACGAAGGCCCCGGAATCGATTCCGACTCCGGGGCGGACCCCGGCCCCGGCAGTCCGCAGGGCGGCAAGAGCGGGCTGCACGGGGCGCCCGGCGCGTCGGGCACTCCGGGGCCCACGGCTGAGGCGCCGCGGCCCATGACGCGGGCCGCGATCCTCGCGCGCGCCGGGACGTGGGTCGCGGCGAAGGTGCCGTACAGCATGAGCAAGTACTGGTCCGACGGCTACCGGCAGGACTGCTCGGGCTTTGTCTCCATGGCCTGGAATCTCGGCGGCAACGAATGGACCGGCAGCCTGGCGAAGTACGGGGTGCGCATTACGAAGGCCCAGCTGCAGCCCGGCGACATGCTTCTCTTCCACAATCCCGCGAACCCCGAGAAGGGGTCGCACGTGACCATTTTCGGCGGCTGGGCGAATACCGCGGGTACGCAATACATCGCGTACGAGCAGACCCGCCCGCACGCCCGTAAGCAGACGACTCCCTATGCCTATTGGAGCAATGGGGGCCGCTATCTGGCCTACCGCTACAAGGGGGTGACGGGCGGCGCCCCCGGCGGTGCGCGGCCCGGCACGGGGACGGCCTATCCCGGTGCGGGGTCGTTCGGCCCCGGCGCGAACAACAAGTACGTCACCCAGCTCGGCAAGGCCCTCGTCCGCCGGGGAGGCGCCCGCTTCTACACGTCCGGTCCGGGGCCGCGCTGGAGCGACGCGGACCGCCGGGCCACGCAGGCGTTCCAGCTGGCGCAGGGCTGGAAGGGCAAGGACGCGGACGGTCTGCCCGGCCCCGCGACGTGGTCGTACCTGATGTCGGGCAAGGGCCGCGACATCCCGGCCGCGGGTGGCGGCGGCAGCGGCGGCAGCCAGGGCCGGGCTCCGGCGTACCCCGGCAGCGGGGTGTTCCGCCCGGGCCGGTCGAGCGCGTCCATCGAGCAGCTCGGCAGACAGCTGGTGAAGAAGGGCTTCGGCAAGCACTACGCCCGGGGCCCCGGCCCCCGGTGGAGCGAGAGCGACCGCCGCAACGTCGAGGCGTTCCAGCGTGCCCAGGGCTGGCGGGGCGCGGCGGCGGACGGATATCCGGGGCCGGAGACCTGGCGGCGGTTGTTCGCGTGAGCGCACGTACGAGACCCGGGCGCGCAGGACATCGAGGCACGTATGACGCGGAGGCACGTATGAGGCGGAGGCAAGGATGAGTGCGACAGCGGCATCACGGTCACAGACACCCCAGCCCGAGGACCCGCAGGTCGCAGCGGCCCCGGATCCGGCTGCCCGCTCGCCGCGCCTGATCCAGAGCGAGGCCACCACCGAGATCCCCATCCACCTGCTCTTCCGCGACGACCCCGCGGACCCCGGAGTGTCGCTGGCGCCCGCAGTGGTGCGGCGCCGGCAGGGCACGGGGGAGCAGCCCCGCACCGCCCGCCGGCCCGCGGCGCCGGCCCCCGCCCCGGTGGCCCGGCCGCTGCCCGACATCGACCCGGCGCTTGGCGAGCGTCCCGCGCGGGTGCTGCCCGGCATGGTCGGCGTGCTCGGCGGAGCCTCCGGGGTCGCCGGGTGCGCGGCCGCGCTGTGGTGGGCCGGGGTGCTGCCCGAGTCGGTGGCGCAAGCAGCCGGGCTGCCCCGTCCTGACGGGTACGGCGGGTACGACGCGTACGCCGGGCTCGGCCTGGCGCAGTGGGCCTCGCTCGCCGGGTCGGGCGCGCTCGCCCTCTTCGGCTTCGGGGGCCTGGCCCGCGGCCGGGTCGGCGCGGCGTGGGTGCTCACCCTCTTCGGGCGCTACCGCGGCAGCGTCCGCCGGACCGGTCTGATGTGGGTCAACCCGCTTCTCCTGCGCCGCCGTGTCGACGTACGCCTCCGGCACTGGCGCAGCGAGCCGATGCCCGCGGTCGACCGGGGCGGGGTCGCGCTGCGGGTCGTCGTCCTCGTCGTCTGGCGGGTCAAGGACGCGGCGCGGGCGACGCTCGGGGTCGCCGACCACCAGGAGTATCTGCGCGAGTGCGTCGAGGCGGCGACGGCACGCGTCCTGTCCCGGCTGCCCGCCGACGCCTTCCACGACGACACCCCGACCCTGCGCGACGCGGAGGCCGTCGGCGACGCGCTGACCCGGATGCTCGCGGCGGAGACCGAGCCGGTCGGCATCCAGATCTTCCAGGCCCAGCCGACCCGCATCGAGTACGCCCCCGAGATCGCCGACACCATGCGCCTGCGCCGGGTCGCCGCCCTGGACGCGCGGCACCGCGACAGCGTGCTCACCTCGGTGGTGGACTCCGTGGAGGACACGGTGACCCGGCTGACCACCCGCGGGCTCGTCGAGCTCGACGACTACGAACGCAAGGCCTTGGTCAAGGACCTGACGGTGGCGTTCTATACGGGGCATGGAGACCGCTGACCACACCACTGACCACGATGCCCCCGACCTCGCGGCCCTCGCCGGGGACGCCCGGAGGCTGACCGCGGACCGGCCCCGCACCCTCCTCGGGATCGCGGGGCCGCCCGGCGCGGGCAAGTCGACGTTCGCGCGGGCACTGGTGGAGACCATCGGCGAGGGCGCCGCGTATCTCCCGCTCGACGGTTTCCACCTCTCGAACGATCAGCTGGAGCGCCTCTCCCTCACCTCCCGCAAGGGCTCGGAGCCGAGTTTCGACGTCCGGGGATACGTCGCGCTCCTCACCCGTGTCCTGGAGGACACCGGCCACGACATCTACGTACCCGATTACGACCGCACTCTCCACGAGCCGATCGCCGCCCGCCACCGTGTCCCGCCGGCTGCCCGGCTCGTCGTGACCGAGGGGAACTATCTGGCCTGCGATCTGCCCGGCTGGCGCGATGCGCGGCGCCTGATGGGGGAGTGCTGGTACGTGGATGCACCTGCGAAGGTACGTCAACTGCGGCTCGTCGAGCGACAGTTGGCGGGCGGCCGGACGGCCGACGGGGCGGCCGCGTGGGTGGCGACGAACGACGGCCCCAACGGCGAACTCGTGGAGAAGTCGCGCCGTCGCTGCGATCGGATCGTCTCCACGATTGGTATGGACATGTTCAACTACCGGCAATAATCTGAGCTTGGTCTAGACCGCAGAACTCACTGCATTCACCGCGCCCCGCACCCGTGGCGGCGCGGTGCCGCGGCGCGCGCACGGCTCACGGAATCCCCACGTTTCCCCTGGAGCGGCAGCATGCGAAACAAGAAGATGTACGCGGCCATGCTCGGCGCCACCACCGTCGGAGCGCTCGCGCTCTCGTCCGGTGGCGCGAGCGGTCACGGTTACACCGATCTGCCCGCCAGCCGTCAGATCAACTGTTCCAACGGCACGGTGAGCGGCTGCGGTTCCATCCAGTACGAGCCGCAGAGCGTCGAGGGCCCCAAAGGCTTCCCGGCGGCGGGTCCGGCCGACGGCAAGATCTGCTCGGCGGGCGTCAGCGGCTTCGACTCGCTCAACCAGCCGAAGGCGCCGGGCGGCGGCGCATGGCCGACGACCAGCGTCAGCGCCGGTCAGAACTACTCCTTCCGCTGGCAGTTCACGGCACGTCACCGCACCACCGACTTCAAGTACTACATAACCAAGCAGGGCTGGGACGAGAGCAAGCCGGTGACGCGCGCCGCCCTCGAAACCACCCCGTTCCTCAACGTCCCCTACAACGGCCAGCAGCCGCCCGCCACGCTCTCGCACTCCGGGACGATCCCCGGCGGCAGAAGCGGACACCACGTGATCGTCGCGGTGTGGACGGTCCACGACACGGCCAACGCGTTCTACGCCTGCTCCGACGTCAAGTTCTGAGCCGTCCTGGCGGAACGTCGTTCCACCCCATGACATTCCACTCCATGACCTTCCCCGGTCTTCCCCACCGGTAGGTGCCGCGCACGTCGTCCGCGTACGGGACGGCGTGCGCGGCTCTGCGTCGTCGTACGCCCTCTCCTCATCTGACGACCCATCAATTATGGTGCGCGGTCATGGAGTCCACCGGGAGCACCGTCGCGGAACTCGTGCTGGCGCGCTGGGGCGACCATCGCCCAGGGCTGCGCTTCGAGGACCAGGAGCTGACTCATCACCAAGTCGCCGCGGGGGCCGCGGCGAGGGCGGCCCTTCTCGCCGATCTGCTGCCGAGAGGGGGTGAGCCGCATGTCGGTGTGCTGCTCGACAACACTCCCGAGTATCCGCTGTGGCTGAGCGCGGCGGCGCTGACGGGGGCGGCGGTGGCGGGCATCAATCCGACTCGCAGGGGTGCGGAACTGGCCCGCGACATCGTGCACACGGACTGCGGGGTCCTGGTCACGGAACGGGCGCATCTGGCGCTCCTCGACGGTCTCGAACTGCCGGGCGTACGCATCCTGGTGACGGACACGGCCGCGTACGCCGAACTGCTCGCGCCCTACGCCGACGCACAGCCGGAGATATCGCCGGCGGTGACGCCGGCGAGCCGCATGCTCCTCTACTTCACCTCCGGTTCGACCGGGGCGCCCAAGGCCGCGATCTGCAGCCAGGGCCGCCTTGCCGCCGCGGGGCAGTCGCTGGTCAGCCACTTCCGGCTCGGGCCCGACGGCGTCCACTACATCTGCATGCCCATGTTCCACGGCAACGCGGTGATCGCGGACTGGGCGCCCGCCCTCGCGGCGGGGGCGGGGGTGGCGCTGCGGCGGCGCTTCTCGGCGTCGGCGTTCCTGGACGACGTACGGGCTTACGGGGCCACGTATTTCACGTACGTGGGCCGGGCGGTGCAGTACGTCCTGGCCACGCCCGAGAAGGCCGACGACACGGCGAACCCCCTGCGGATGGGGTTCGGCACGGAGGCCGGGGCGGTGGACGCGGCGCGGTTCGAGAAGCGGTTCGGGGTGCGGCTCGTCGAGGGGTACGGGTCATCGGAGGGCGGCGCGGCGATCCAGCGGACGCCAAAGACGCCGGGCGGGGCGATCGGCCTCGCGGTGCCGGGGAGCGAGCTGGTGGTGGTGGACGCCGGTACGCGGGAGGAGTGCCCGCGCGGGGTCTTCGATGCGGACGGGCGCCTGCTGAACGGGGACGCGGCGATAGGGGAGTTGGTGAACAAGGGCCGGACTCCCTTCGAGGGGTACTGGCGCAATACCGAGGCGGACGCGGCGCGGCTGCGGGACGGCTGGTACTGGACGGGGGACCTCTTCTACCGCGACGCGGAGGGGTTCTTCTACTTCGCGGGGCGTACGGACGACCGGCTCCGGGTGGACAGCGAGAACCTGGCGGCGGCGGTGATCGAGAACATCCTCGCGCGGTGGGAGGAGGCGGCGGCGGTGGCGGTGTACGCGGTGCCGGATCCTGTGGCGGGGGATCAGGTGATGGCTGCGGTCGCGCCTCGGGCGGGGGTTGCTTTCGACCCCCTCGCCTTTGCGGAGTTCCTGCTTTCCCAGCCGGACCTGGGGACGAAGATGGCGCCTCGCTTTGTGCGGGTGGTGGGGCAGATGCCGGTTACCGCCACTAACAAGGTGGCGCGGGCTGTCTTGCGGGGGGAGGGGTTTCGGTGCGGGGACCCGGTGTGGTGGCGCCCGGGGGCGGGCGCCTATCAGCCCCTGTCTCCGGGGGACGAGTCTGCGTTGCTGGCCCAGTACCGCGCCCAGGGTCGCGAGGGGCTGTTGCCGTTGTCGTTGCCGGAACGGGCCTTCCCACCCACCCGCCCGATCGCCCCGCATCCCCCCGCGTTGAAGGGTGATGAAGGCAGGGGAGCCTAAGGCCGCCCCGCCCCACCCCCGCATACCCTCCCCCCATGACCAGCGAAAGCGTGTGGGTGGGGCTGCGGCGGCGTAGGTATCTGGGGAGCAGTGCGCCCTGGAGAGGGGTCGCGTATCTCCTCGGGGGTGTGCTGCTCGGGGTGGTCGTTCTCGTGGGCGGCGTGGTGGCCGCCGTCCTCGGGGCCGCCCTTGCCGTCGTCCTCGTAGGGCTTCCCCTGCTTGCCCTCCTCGCCTTCGCCGGCATTCCCGTCGCCGCCGTCGAACGCCGCAGGCTCCGTCTCGTCGAGCCGGCGACCCCCGCCCCCACCCCGCACCGCACCCCCGAAGCCCCCGGCATCCCCGCCTGGTTCACGCTGCGGGTCAAGGAGCAGGCCACCTGGCGGGAGCTCGCGTACACCGCGCTGCTCGCCCTCGTCCTGTGGCCCATGGATCTGCTCGTACTGGCCTGCACCGTCGGAGCCCCCGCGGTCCTGATGGCGGCCCCCGCCCAACTAGCCCTCGACGGCGGCGAGATACGCGCGGCCAAGCTCTGGCTGGTCAGCGACTACCCGCACGCCTTCGCCACCGCCCTCCTCGGCCTGGCCCTGCTCGCCCCGCTGCTCTACCCCCTCGGCGCCTACGCCACCGCCCGAGCCGCCCTCGCCCGCCTCCTCCTCGCCCCGCGCGAGGCCGAGCTGACCACGCAGCTGGAAGAAGTGACCCGCTCCAGGGCCCGCCTGGTCGACGCCTTCGAAGCCGAACGGCGGCGTATCGAGCGGGACTTGCACGACGGGGCCCAGCAGCGGCTCGTGGCGCTGACCATGATCCTGGGCCTGGCCCGGCTCGACGCGCCCCCCGGAAGCGAACTCGCCGACCGGCTCACCAAAGCGCACGACGAGGCGGGGAACGTCCTGACCGAACTGCGCGAGCTCATTCGCGGCATTCATCCCCAAGTCCTCGTCGACTACGGTCTCGCCGCCGCAGTCGACGACGCGGCCGACCGCTCCCCGATCCCCGTAGACACCGACCTCGTCGGCCTGCCCCGACTTCCCGAATCCGTCGAGGCCGCCGGGTACTTCACCATCCGCGAGGCCCTCACCAACATCGCCCGCCACAGCGGCGCTTCCCGCGCGCACATCGGCGCCCGCCACCACCAGGACGTACTCCGCATCGACGTGCGCGACGAGGGCAAGGGCGGCGCTGACCCCGCCCGCGGCAGCGGCCTGACCGGCCTCGCGGACCGGATCGCGGTGCTCGATGGCACACTGACGGTCGCCAGCCCGCCCGGCGGCCCGACCGTACTGTCCGTGGAGATCCCTTGCCGAGCCCTGAACCCCCAAGACCCAGCAGACTGAGGATCGTTGTCGCCGAGGACAGCGTGTTGCTCCGTGAAGGGCTCATCGGCCTGCTCACCCGCTTCGGCTACGAAGTGCCCGCCGCGCTCGGTGACGCGGAAGGGCTCCGCGCCGCCGTCGACGCGCACGACCCCGACCTCGTCCTGACCGACGTACGCATGCCGCCCTCCTTCCAGGACGAGGGCCTGCGCGCCGCCCTCGCCCTGCGGGCCGAGCGGCCGAAGCTGCCGGTCCTGGTGCTCAGCCAGTACGTGCAGCGTTCGTACGCCGCCGAGCTCCTGGACACCGGCGACGGCACCGGCGTCGGCTATCTGCTCAAGGACCGCGTGGGGCAGGTCGAGCAGTTCGCCGACGCGGTGACGCAGGTGGCGGAGGGCGGCACGGTCGTGGACCCGGAGGTCGTACGGCAGTTGCTCAGGCGCCGCCGGGACCCCCTGGAGCAGCTCACGCCGCGCGAGCGCGAGGTGCTCGGCCTGGTCGCCGAAGGCAGGTCGAACGCGGCGATCGCCGCCGAACTCGTCGTCAGCGAGGCCGCGGTGGGCAAACACATCGGCAACATCCTCGGCAAGCTCGACCTGCCGCCCGGCGACGGAACCCATCGCAGGGTGCTCGCGGTCCTGGCGTACCTCCGGGCCTGAGCAGGAGGAACGGACCCGTCCCGCCGATCCATGCAATGGCCACCGGTCAGGTCGATTACGATCCTGAACCATGAGCACGTCAGACCAGATGGGGGCAGGCCGGGCAGGCCTCACGCCGCGCCAGGCCCGGCGCATACGGATCGCCGCGGCCTCGGTGCTGATGGCCGCGGCGGCCGTGGTGCTCGCCGTACGCCTGGCGAGCCGGTCGTCCGTCCTGGTCGTGGGGGTGTACGGGCTGCTGCTCGTCCTCTGCGGCCTGGTGATCGAACTCAGCAGGCGCGGACGGACCCGGCTCGGCAGCTATCTGCTCGCCGTCGGCCTGGTGGCCGCCCTGGTCATGGACTGGGTGGTGCTTGCCTGACCGCTCGGCCGCGCCCCTGCCCGACCGGTACGGGGTCGTCTGCCACCGGCGCCTCCTCGCGGAGCCCGTAGCGCTCGTGGAGCCTTCGCATCGAGCGCGGCGCCCACCAGGCGCGCCTGCCCAGCAGCGTCATCGTCGCCGGGACGAGGAACATCCGGACCAGGGTCGCGTCGATGAGCACGGCGAGCGTCAGACCGAGCCCGATCTGCAGGATCGGCGCGAAGCCACCCGTCATGAAGCCGCCGAAGACGATCGCGAGCAGCAGCGCCGCACAGCTGACGACACGACCCGAGCGGCGCAGGCCCTCGACGGTGGCGGCCCGGTGGTCGCCGGTCTCCAGCCACGTCTCCCGCATCCGGGACAGGATGAACAGTTCGTAGTCCATGGCGAGCCCGAACGCGATCGCGATGATCAGCGGCGGCGCGGTCAGACTCAGCGCCCCGAGCCCCTCACTCCCGAGCAGCCCCGCCAGATGCCCGTCCTGGAAGACCCACACCACGACGCCGAGCGCGGCTCCCAGGCTGAGCAGGGTGGTGGCGAGCGTGCGCAGGGGGAGCAGCAGTGAGCCCGTGAAGGCGAAGAGCAGGGCGAACAGGGCCACCAGGACGGTGAGTACGGCCCAGGGTGCGCGCTCGGCGAGCATCGAGCGGAAGTCGACGAGGCCCGCGGCGTTGCCGGTGACCTGGACGGGCTCGTCCCCGCGGAGGTCGCGCACCTGCTCCACGATCCGGGTGGCTGCGGGACCGTCGACCGAGCCCTTCGGGGTCAGCTCCAGCAGGACCGTGCCGTCGGAGAGCCGCTCGCTGTCGGCGGCCCTGATGCCGGGCAGGGCGCGGAACCCGGCCTCGGCGCCGGGGTCGGCGCCGGCCCCGATGAGCACCTGGACGGGGTCGGTGTCCGCCCCGGCCGGATAGTGCTCGCGCACGGTGTCGTAGAGCTGCCGCGCCTCGGTGTCGTGCGGGAGCTGCCGCGCGTCCCCGATGTTGATCCGCATCCCGAAGGCGGGCAGCGCGAGGAGGGTCAGTACGGCGACGACGGTGCCGGCCACGGCCAGCGGGCGCCGGGCGGAGAAGAGCGCGAGGCGGGCGAAGAAAGCGCCGGGTTCGGATGCGGGCCGGGACCCGCGAGGCAGCCAGAGCCGGTTACGCGTACGGGATTTCGTGCCCGAAGGCGCGATCTTGCCGCCGAACAGGGCGAGCAGCGCGGGCAGCAGCGTCAGCGCCGCCAGCATGTCGACGACGACCACCGCACTGGCCGCCAGGCCCATGCTGCGCAGGAACGGGCTGGGGAACCAGACGAGCCCCGACAGGCTGATGGCCACCGTGAGACCGGAGAAGAGGACGGTGCGTCCGGCGTGGGCGACGGTCGCGTGCACGGCCCGCGCCACATCGTCCTTCGTCTGCCCCCGCTCACCCGCTTTCCCCCGCTCCTCGCGGAAGCGGATCACCATCAGGAGTGCGTAGTCGACGGCGAGACCGAGGCCGAGCATCGTGACGATCTGGACGGCGTAGACGGAGATCTCGGTGAATTGGCTGAAGCCGTAGAGCGTCAGGAAGGCACCGGCCACGCCGCTCACGGTGACCAGGAGGGGAAGCCCGGCCGCCCGCAGCCCGCCGAAGATGAGCAGCAGAACGACGAGGACGGCGGGCAGCGTGATCAACTCGGCCTGTGCGACGTCCTCCTGGGCCCTGCCGCCCATCTGCTCGCCGAGCAGCGGCCCGCCGCTCACCGCCACATCGCCCGCGCTGATCTCGCGGATGCGGTCGGCCGCGTCGCCGGTGGCCTCTTCCTCGGCGTCGTCGTCGAGGCCGCCCTTGAGGGTGACGGGGATGAGCAGGGCCTTGCCGTCCCCGGCGACCAGACCCCGCGTGGTGTACGGGTCCGGCACCTGCGCGATGCCGGGCTGCTTCCGTACGTCGGCGATCGCGTCGCCCACCTGGGCGCGGAGCTGCGGGGTGTCGACGGCGGGGCCCGACACGACGGCGTTGAAGTCGTCTCCGTACGGGGTGAGTTCGTCCAGCCGCTCCGAGGCGGCGACCGACTCGCTGCCGGGGACGTCCTCGACCGACGAGGTCAGGTCGCCGAAGACACGGGTGCCGAAGCCGAAGCCCAGGACCAGGAGGAGAAGCCAGATGAGGATGACGGTCTTGGGTCGTCGGGTCGCTGTGCGAGCGAGGGCGGCCAGCATGGCTCTGCCTCCTCCGTGGACGGGGTCCGGGTCGCCCTCAGAGTCGTCCTCGGCGGGTGTGCGGCGGATCGCCGTGGCGAGCGGTCTTGCGGCCTCCCCCGTGCGGGGTAGGTCTCGGTCGTGCGGGGGAGAGTGAATGCACCCCGCCCGGCGCGAACCGCGACAGACCTAACCCCCCGGCACCACGAGCCCCGTCTCGTACGCGCAGATCACCGCCTGCACCCGGCCCCGCAGCCCCAGCTTCGACAGGACGTTGCTGACATGCGTCTTCACCGTGTGCTCGCTGACCGTGAACGACGCCGCGATCTCCGCATTGGAGAGCCCCCGGGCAAGCAGCCGCAGCGTCTCCTCCTCGCGGGCGGTGAGCACCGCGAGGCGCTCGGAGGACGACACGTCGGGTGCGTCGGACTCCGTGCGGCGGCGCCGGACCACGTCCGCCACCAGGCGCCGCGTCACCGAGGGCGCGAGCAGGGAGTCCCCGGCCGCCACGACCCGCACCGCGTGCACCAGGTCGTCCCGGCGGACGTCCTTGAGCAGGAAGCCGCTGGCTCCCGCGTACAGCGCCTCGTAGACGTACTCGTCGTGGTCGAACGTGGTCAGCATGACCACCCGGCAGCTGGATTGCGCGCACACCCGGCGGGCCGCCTCGATGCCGTCCATGCCGGGCATCCGGATGTCCAGGAGGATGACGTCGGGACCGTGCCGCAGGACCGCCGCCACCGCCTGCGCGCCGTCACCCGCCTCCGCCACCACCTCGATGTCGGGCTGCGCCTCAAGGATCATGGAGAAGCCGCTGCGCACCAGCTCCTGATCGTCCGCGACCGCCACCCGGATGCTCATCACCCCAGGATGCCGTGGGCAGCCGTACCGCGACACGGAAACCGCCATCGGGTCCGTCGCCGGCCACGGCCGTGCCACCGCAGGCGGCGGCACGTTCGTGGATGCCGACGAGCCCGTGCCCCGAATCCGCCGGGGCGCGGAACCCGACTCCGTCGTCCTGGACCCGTACCCGCAGCTCGACGTCCGACCAGTCGAGCCGGACGGACGCCTCCGTCGCCGCCGCGTGCTTCACGCAGTTGGTCAGCGCCTCCTGGACGATGCGGTACGCGGCCACCTCGACGTAGGGCGGCAGCGGGCGCGGCTGCCCGGTCTGCGCCAACGCGACGCGCAGACCGGCCCGTTCGACGAGGGCGGTCAGTTCCGGGAGCGCGGCGAGCGTCGGCTGCGGGTCTCGTCCGTCCGGGGCCGACGGCTCTCTCAGTACGCCCAGGATGCGCCGCAACTGCACCATCGCGTCGCGCCCCGCGCCCGCGATCGCGTCGAACGCCCCCACCGCGCGGTCCGGATCGCTGCGGACGACCACGGGGCCCGCCTCCGCCTGGACCACCATCAGGCTCACCGCGTGGGCGAGGATGTCGTGCATGTCGCGGGCGATCCTGGACCGCTCCTGGCTGACCGCACGCGCCGTCTCGGTGGCGCGCTCCCGTTCCAGGCGCCGGGCCCGGTCCTCCAGGGCCGCGGTGTACGCGCGCTGCACGCGGGCGAAGGCCCCGAGGGCGTACGCGCTGATGAGGCTGATCAGGTGGAAGGGGTATTCGTAGGGCTCGGCGTGCTCCTTGAAGGCCATGGTGATGGCGGCCCCCGCCAGCCATCCGCCGAACATGACGCGCCGTTTCAGCGGCGGGCTCAGGGCGGCCACGGTGTAGAGGGCGACCATGCCGCCGAAGCAGACGTCGGGCGGCGGCCGGTGGTAGAGCGCCATGGCGGGCGTGAAGACGGCGATCAAGGCGGCGCAGGCGAAGGGTGCGCGGCGCCGCCAGATCAGCGGCACCGCGGTCCCGGCACCCAGGACGAATCCGCCGGGGCTCAGCGGGTCGCCCCCCTCGTCGGGGAAGAGGAACTGGAGCGAGACGGCGAAGAGCACCACGGCGGTGAGTGCGGTGTCCACCACATAGGGGCGGGTGGTGCGCAGCCGGGACACCCGGGACAGCGCGAGCAGGGGTCGTTGCATCAAGGGCTCCTCGGGGCAGGAGGCCGTGCCAGTATCGCGGCGCCCGTGCGGAGCTGTCCTCACCGGTGCGGGGGATATACGGGGGGGGAGGGACATGCGGGGGAAGGGACATGCGGGGACAGGCAAAGAAAGAAGCCCCTCGCTTGCGCGAGGGGCTTCTCACTGTCGTGCGCCGTCAGGGACTCGAACCCCGGACCCGCTGATTAAGAGTCAGCTGCTCTAACCAACTGAGCTAACGGCGCCTGCTGACTCGAAAATAATACCTGGTCCCGGGGGGTGCTCAGAACCGCCCGGGATCGCCGTGCGGTCCGCCCCTAGATCGCGAGGGAGAGCAGCACCGGCGCCGCCCCGCGATTGAGCGTCCGGGCCGCTTCCCGCAGCCGGTGCGCGTGCTCCACCGGCAGGGAGAGCGCCAGGCAGCCGACCGCGGAGCCCGCGGTGATGGGGACCGCGGCGCAGACCGTGCCGACCGCGTACTCCTGGAGGTCGAGGACCGGGACCGTGGCGGGCTGGGCGGCGAGGCGGTTCAGGAGGACCCGCTCGTTCGTGATCGTCCGCGAGGTGAGGCGGGCCATCTTGTGGCGGGAGAGGTGGTCCCTGCGGCCGTTCAGGTCGAGCTGGGTCAGCAGGCTCTTGCCGACCGCGCTGGCGTGTGCGGAGGAGCGGAAGTCCACCCACTCGTTGACCTTCGGGGTGCGGGGGCCGTCCGCGAAGTCGGTGATCTTGATTTCGCCGTCTTCGTACCGGCTGATGTAGACGGCCGCGCCGATCGTGTCGCGCAGCCCGTCGAGCGTCACCTTGAGCTTGTCCCGCAGCGCACGGTCGCGGCCCTCGGCGGAGCCGAGACGGTTGAGGGAGTCACCGGTCACATACGCGCCGTCGGCGGTCTGGTCCACGTACGCCTCGCGGCGGAGCATGCGCAGCAGGGCGGCGAGCCGGGGTGCGGGGAGCTTCGTCTGGCGGGCCAGCTCGGCGTCGGTGACGCCGGTGTCGTGCCGGGCGACGATTTCGAGCACCCGCAGGGCGCTCTGCACCGAGTGCTGCGGCGTCGTCGGCTCGTGCTTCAGCGCCACGGCTTCCCCCTGCATGGAACGGTTCCGGACAGCTGGGCTCCGTCCCACGATAGCCGCCAAGAGGCCGATTTGGAGCGGCTGTTGACGAGAATGTGGCGCGCCCCCGGCCCTGTCAGCAGGAACGCGCCACTCTGGCATATGCCAGCGTCATCACCCGGGTTCTCGTGCGGATCATCGGCGGATCATTACGGGTGATTACGGTCCGCGGTCACAGGACCGCGCTGAGGAACTCCCGGGTCCGCTCGTGCTCGGGTTCGGTGAAGATCTTCTCCGGGGTCCCGGCCTCGATGACCCGGCCCGAGTCGAACATCAGGACCTGGTCCGAGATGTCACGCGCGAAGTTCATCTCGTGGGTCACGCAGAGCATGGTGATGTCCGTGGTGTGCGCGATGTCCCGCAGGACGTCGAGAACACCGGCCACCAGCTCGGGGTCGAGCGCGGACGTGACCTCGTCCAGGAGCAGCACCTGCGGGCGCATCGCCAGGGCGCGCGCGATGGCGACGCGCTGCTGCTGACCGCCGGAGAGCTGGCTCGGGTACTTGTCGATGTGCTCGGTGAGCCCGACCAGTTCGAGCAGTTCGCGAGCCCGCTGGTCGGCCTCGTCCTTGCCGAGACCGAGCACCTGGACCGGCGCCTCGGTGATGTTGCGCAGGACCTTCATGTTCGGGAACAGGTTGAACTGCTGGAAGACCATCCCGATGTTCTTGCGGACCTCGCGGATGTACTTCTCGTTCGCCGGGACGAGCTTGCCGTTCTTCTCCTCGTGCATGAGGTATCTGCCACCCACCTTGATGGTGCCCTGGTCGGGCTTCACCAGGGTCATCAGGAGGCGCAGGATCGTGGTCTTGCCGGAGCCGGACGGGCCGATCAGAGTGACGTGCTTGCCGGAGTCGACGGAGAAGTCCAGCTCGTCGAGGACGGTGTTCGAGCCGTAGCGCTTGACCACCTTGTCGAAGCGGATCAGCTCGCTGCCGTCCACGGCCGGGTTGGGGATTTCCTGGGAAGTGCTGCTGTCAGCGGACAAGACGACGCTCCAAGACTCGGAGAAGAACGGAAGCCGGGTAGGCGATGACGATGAAGGCGATGCCGACGATGCTGATGGCCTCGTAGGTGAAGGTCGCCTGGGTGAATCCCTTGGCCTCGCCCAGCATTTCCAGGGCGCCGATGGCGGCGATCTGCGGGGAGTCCTTGAGCATCGACACCACGTAGTTGCCCAGGGCGGGGATCACACGGCGGATGGCCTGCGGCAGGATGATCGCGGTCCAGGTGCGGCGCTTGGGCAGGCTGAGCGCGGTGGACGCCTCCCACTGGCCGACGGGAACGCCCTCGATGCCCGCGCGGTACACCTCGGCGGTGTAGGTCGAGTAGTGCAGACCGAGGCCGACGATGCCCGTGGTGAGCGGCGACATCGTGGGGCCGAACTCCGGGACGACGGTGAACAGGAAGAACAGCTGCACGAGCAGCGGCGTGTTCCGGATGAACTCGGTGATCGCCGTCACCGGCCAGCGGATCCACACCTGGTCGGAGCGCTGGGCGATCGCCCAGAGCAGACCCAGGGAGAACGCGATCACGGTGCCCCAGGCCACCGCCTGGAGAGTGACGACAAGGCCGTCCCAGAAATGGGGCATGAAGTCTTCGACGTTGGACCAGTCCCAGTTCACTTGGCACCCCCGGTGACGGTCATGTCATCGATCGACGACTTGGAGCGCAGTCCGCTGAAGAGGCCGAGCTTCTCCGGCGCCTGGCCGATCTTCTTCTTCGCGTGCCGCTCAAGGAGCCGCATACCGCGCGTCATGACGAAGGCGAGCACGAAATAGACCACGAGCAGGACCGTGTAGACCGGAGCGCTCTCGGCGGTGACGAGCCGCCACAGGTTGCCCGCGAAGGTCATGTCGGCCACCGCGATGAGGGAGACCAGCGAGGTGCCCTTGAGCAGCTCGATCAGCAGGTTGTTGAAGGGCGGCAGCATCTCGGGCCAGGCCTGCGGGATCTCGATCTTGCGCAGGCGCTGCGTCTTGGTGAAGTTCAGCGCAACCCCCGCCTCGCGCTGCGCCACCGGCACGGCGGCGAGAGCGCCGCGCACGATCTCCGAGCCGTACGCCCCGTAGGTGATCCCGAGGGCCAGCACACCGGCGGCCATCGGCAGGAAGCTGAAGCCGAACAGCATCGGCAACGTGAAGGCCATCCAGAACATGAAAACCAGGGCCGACGTGCCGCGGAAGATCTCGAAGTAGGCCCCGGCCAGGAAACGCACGATCCAGAGCGGCGACGTACGCAGCACGCCGATCGCGAAGGCGATGACGAAGGCCAGCGCCGCGCTGTAGACCGTGATCTGCACGGTGATCCAGAGACCGGGCAGGAACCACGCCGTGATGAAGTCCCACGTCATCATCAGGAGGCTCCCTTCACGGGCGGGCACAGATCGTCGAGCGTCAGCTTGGTCATCTCGTCCTTGGTGAAGCCGAACTTGCCGACGACCCGCAGCAGCTCCCCGCTCTTCTTCATCTTCTGGAGCTCCGCGTTGAAGGCGTCGCGCAGCTTCTTCTCGGAGAGCCGGAAGGCGAAGCCGCCGGCGCCGTAGGCGGGCTTTCCGTCCACCTCGGGCTGGAAGGGCTCCGTCACCTCGGCCCGCTTGCTGCCCTTGACCACGTCACGCGTGGTGATGGCGGTGCCCGCGAAGGCGTCGACCCGGCCCTGCTCGACCGCGGCGAGGCCCGCCACCGGGTCCGGCAGGATGAGGATGTCCTTCACGCCCGCGGCCTCCGCGTAGGCGATCTCGGCGTACGCGGTGCCACTGGCCAGCTTGAGCTTCTTCTTGACTATGTCCTCGTACCGCTTGATCCCGTGCGGATTGCCCTTCTTCACGATGAAGGCATCGAGCATCAGGTAGTCGGGATCGGAGAAGAGGACCTGCGCGCAGCGGACCGGGTTGATGTACATCCCCGCGGACACGACGTCGAACTGCTGCGCCTGGGTGAGCCCCGGAATCAGCGCGCCGAACTCGGTGGGCACTGCCTTGACGTTCGGCACCCCGAGCCTCGGGAAAATCACCTTGGCGATCTCCGGTGCCTCCCCGGTGACCTCACCCTTCTTGTCGATGTAGCCGAAGGGAAGCTCTCCCGCCACACCGATCCGCACGGTCCCCGCATCGCGGAGCTTGCTCAGTAGATCCCCGCCCTCGACCTTCCCCTCCTCCGGAACCTTCACGCACCCCGCAGCCCCGAGAGCTCCGAGCGCCGCTGCTCCTGCGAGCAGGGAGCGGCGGCGAAGCCTGCTGCCTGTGAATCCCTCGTTGTTCTCATGTGGTGGAGCCATGGGCGCGCGGCTACCCGACTCGACGCAGAATATGCGGGCCAATTTCGGCCCCTGATGCAATCGTTGTGGTCTTGACCCAGGGAGGAGCATGGGACACATGGCAGACCGATTCATCGAAGTCTCCCTCGCCAAGCGGGGAGTTACGTGCACGGCAAAGCTGCTCGACGACCGGGCCCCGGTGACCTGCGCGGCGGTGTGGGAGGCGCTCCCGCTGGCGGAGGACGTCTATCACGCGAAGTATGCCCGCAATGAGATCTACGCCCTTTTCCCGGCTTTCGCGGACCGCGAGCCGCCCCTGGAGAATCCGACAGTCACCCCCATTCCCGGCGACCTCTGCTATTTCTCGTTCAACGGGACACAGCTGGGCACACAGGCCTATGGGTACGAACCGGCCGCCGACGTCAAGGCGGGCGCCACGGTCGTGGACCTCGCGCTCTTCTACGAGCGCAACAACCTGCTGCTCAACGGAGACGTCGGCTGGGTTCCCGGCATCGTCTGGGGGCAGGTGGTCGACGGCCTCGACCGGATGGCCGAGGCCTGCAACGACCTGTGGCGCGCGGGCGCGCAGGGCGAGACGCTGAATTTCCGCAGGGCGTAGATCCCGCCCGGCGGCTCAGACAGCGGCGGGCGGCGCGATCCGAGCGCTGCCCGCTTCGTACAGCGCGTGCGCGGCCCGCAGGACGAGCGCGTCGGCGTGCCGCGCCGCCACGATCTGCACCCCGATGGGCAGCCCGTCGCGGTCCACCCCGCAGGGGACGGTCGCGGCCGGCTGCTGCGTCATGTTGAAGGGGTACGTGAACGGCGTCCATCCGGTCCACCGACGATGGCCGGAACCTTTCGGTACCTCCGCTCCAGCCTCGAAAGCGGTGATCGGCAAGGTCGGAGTGATCAGGAGGTCGTACGTCTGATGGAAGCCGCCCATGCGACGGCCGAGCTCCATGCGTACGTCAACTGCGGCAAGGTAGTCGAGCGCACTGGCCCGGGCGCCCTGCGCACAGATCTCCCGCAGCCCGGGGTCGAGCAACGCCCGCTGCGCGGGCGGCAGATGCTGGATCACGCGAGCGGCGCCGCTGAACCACAGCGTGTGGAACGCCTCCACCGGGTCCGTGAAGTCCGGGTCGGTCTCCTCCACGTACGCACCCTGCGCCGCAAGTGACTCCACCGCCTGCCGTACCGCCGCGGCGACCGCGGGCCGTACGGCCACCTGACCGCCGAGCGAAGGGGAGTAGGCGATGCGCAGTCCGCGTACGCCGCCTTCGATACCCGCGCGGAAGCTGTCGGCCGCCGGGCCCAGCCCCGACCAGTCACGCGGGTCGGGACCGCTGATGACGTCCATCAGGAGCGCCGCGTCCGCCGCGTCCCGCGTCATCGGGCCGACGTGCGCCAGCGTGCCGAACGCGGAGGCGGGGTAGAGCGGCACCCTTCCGTACGTCGGCTTCAGCGCGAAGATGCCGCAGAAGGAGCCGGGGATGCGCACCGAGCCGCCGCCGTCCGTGCCGAGCGACACCGGCGCGGCGCCGAGTGCCACGGCGGCCGCGCTGCCGCCGCTCGAACCGCCCGCGGTGCGCGAGGGGTCGTACGGATTGCGGGTGATCCCGCTCTGCGGGCTGTCCGTGACGCCCTTCCAGCCGAACTCGGGCGTCGTCGTCTTGCCGATGAACACCGCGCCGTGCTCGCGCAGCCGCGCCACCGACGGCGCGTCCTCCTCCCAGGGCCCCTCCGTGCGCGCCGTCCTGGACCCCCGCAGCGTCGGTCCGCCGCGCTGCAGCAGGATGTCCTTGACCGAGACGGGAACCCCGTCCACCAGGCCTGCCGGCTCACCGCGCCGCCACCGCCGCGTACTCTCCTCGGCCTGCGCGAGGGCCTCCTCGGCGTCGACGCGCACGAAGGCGTTCACCACGGGCTGCACGTCCTCGGCCCTGCGCAGCGCCGCCCGTGTCGCGTCCACCGGACTGAATTCGCCCTTGCGATAGGCCTCGACGAGTTGTACCGCGGTGAGATCCGTGAGCTCGGTCATGCACGCTCCTCAGGGGGGAGGGAAGTGGCTCGCCTCAAGGGCTCAGGGGGTGGGGGTGGCTCGGGGGCGGCTCGGGGAACGATCAGTTCCCGGGTACGTACCCGCGTTTCTTGTCGACCACGTTCGAGAGAGGCCGCCCGGCCGCCCACTCCTCGTACAACTCGACGAACTGCGCGCCCAGTTCATCGCGCCAGCCGACCACGTCACCGCTCATGTGCGGGGACACCAGGAGGCCCGGCGCCGTCCACAGCGGGCTGTCCGCCGGCAGCGGCTCGTGCTCGAAGACGTCGAGTGCCGCGCCCGCGATCCACCGCTTCGACAGGGCGGCCGCCAGGGCGTCCTCCACGACCAGCGCGCCGCGCCCGATGTTGATGAAGCGCGCCGACGGCTGCATCATGCCGAAGCGCCGCTCGTCGAACATGCCGCGCGTGTCGTCCGTCAGCGGCGCCGCGCACACCACCCAGTCGGCGCGCGCCATGAGCCGGTCGAGTTCGTCGGGTCCGTGCACGCCGCTGCGTGCGCTGCGCCCCACGAGCGCGGTGATGATCCCCAGGCCCTTCAGCATCCGCACGATGGCGTGCCCGATCGGGCCCGAACCCACGACACACGCGCGCGTACGCGAGATCCGCTGGGTCTCGCGGTGCTGCCAGGTGCGTGCGTCCTGGAGCCGGAGGGTGCGCGGCAGATCCTTGGCCATGGCGAGGATCAGGGCGGCCACGTACTCGGCGATCGGCTGGTCGAATACGCCGCGGGCGTTCGTGACCAGCGTGTCGGACTCGACGAGCTCGGGGCACATCAGGCGGTCCACGCCCGCGCTCGCGGTGTGCACCCAGCGGGGCCTTTGCCCCTCGCCGGGCCAGGTCTGGCGCACGGCGTCCGAGAGGAAATCCCACACCAGGAGAACGTCGGCGTGGGGGAGTTGGGCCGAAAGGGTGTCCGCGTCCGCGTGCAGGATCCGGGCGCGGCCCGTGAGGCTGCCCAGGCGGGGCGGCGGAGCGGGGGACGGGGCGTCAAGGACCAGAACGGTTGTTTCGGACATCGGATCAGAGCTTGATTCGGACATCGGGGAGAAACCGTTTCGCAATGAGAGTCCGCTTCCCTGAGTTTTGTGTCGGCCAGAGCCGTCTGAGATGCGCGGATTGACCACGCTCGCACCTGAAACTACCTTCGTCAACAGAGGTGCTCTATCACAAGCACCCCACGACTGAGTACGCTCCGTGCGAGGTCGTAGCACACTCTGTAGCGCTTTCTTCGCGCCTTTTGCCCCGTCCCGACGTCCCGGCGCGTCGCCGGTTCCGCATCTCCCGGCCCCCGGCCGGTCCCTCAAATGCACGCACGCACGAACTTGGGGCCTGCTCATGGACGTCTCTTTCCTCGGCGGACCGCACCCTCAACGCGGTGTAGGTGTCGTCGCACCATTCGACTTCGCACTCGACAGGGAGCTCTGGCGCTGGGTGCCGGACGAGGTCTCCCTCCACCTGACCCGTACTCCGTACGTGCCCGTCGAGGTAAGCCTTGACCTGGCACGACTCGTCAGCGAGCACGAAACGCTGGCCGAGGCGGTGCGTGCCCTGAGCGCCGCCGAACCCGAAGTCCTCGCGTACGCCTGTACGTCGGGCAGCTTCGTCGGCGGCATCGCCGGCGAGCGCGCGATGTGCGAGGCCATGCGCCGGGAGGGCGCGGTCTCCTCCGTCACGACCTCGGGCGCGCTGCTCGAAGCGCTCGACGATCTGGGCGCGCGGCGCATCGCGCTCGTCACGCCGTACACCTGGTCGGTGACCCAGTCCCTCGAGGAGTATCTGGCCGAATCCGGTGTGTCCGTCACCGGCCGCGCCTATCTGGGCCTGACCCGGCACATCTGGAAAGTGCCGTACAAGGACGTGGCGGACATGGCGCGCAGGGCGGTGCTCGGCGGGGCCGACGCGCTCTTCATCAGCTGCACCAACCTGGCGACCTACGACGTCATTCCGCAGCTTGAGGCCGAGCTGCGGATGCCGGTGATCTCCGCGAACCAGGTAACGATGTGGTCGGCGCTGCGCCGTCTGGGTACCCATGCCGTAGGGCCCTACCAGGCGCTGATCAATCCGAGCGCCAGGCCGGGCGCGGGCCCGGTCACCGGGCCGGGTTCGCTGCCCGGCGTGCTGCCGGTCGATCCGCCCCGGGGCCTGTCCGAGGGTCTGCCCGAAGGACCACCACCGCTGCCTTGAAGGAGGCTGGAAGTGACCGCACTTGGTTTCCTCTATCCGGGTCACTCGGCTGAGGACGACTACCCCCGCATGGAGCAGATGCTGGGAAGTGATGTCCGATTGCAGGTCGTCCACACCGACATCGGCGAGGACGCGCACCGGGTCGACGCGCTCCTGGAGATGGGATCACCGGAACGGCTCGCCGCAGGGGTCGAGGAGCTTCGCCTGGCCGGCGCGGAGGCCGTGGTGTGGGCCTGCACCAGCGCGAGCTTCGTCTTCGGCTGGGAGGGGGCGCACGACCAGGTCCGCGCCCTGGCCCGGTCGGCGGGCCTGCCCGCGTCCAGTACGTCGTTCGCCTTCGCCCACGCGGTGGGCGAGGTGGGCGCGAGCAGGGTCGCGGTCGCGGCGACGTATCCGGAGGACGTGGCGGGGCTCTTCGCCTCGTTCCTGAAGGCGTCCGGGGTCGAGGTCGTGTCGACGCGGGGGAGCGGCATCATCACCGCCGCGGAGGTCGGTACGTGGGGCTGGGAGGAGGTCCGCGCCATGGCCCGCGCGGGCGACCACCCGGACGCGCAGGCGCTCCTGCTCCCCGACACGGCCCTGCACACCGCGGCCTACGTCCACGACCTGGAGCAGGAGCTGGGCAAGCCGGTCCTGACGGCGAACCAGGTCACGGTCTGGGAGGGCCTGCGCCTGGCGGCCCGCCGGGTGAACGCGCCATCCCTGGGCGCACTGTTCACGAAGGAGCCGGTGGTGCAGGTGCGGGGGTAGCGCCGGGGGTGGCGGGGCGGGGCCCTGCGGCCCCGCCGGACCCGTGTCCGGCTCCCCGGGAATAAAACGGAGTGACCCTCCTGTTGGGTCGTGCGGAGTAAGAAGAACCGCAGAAGTACGCGCAGCAGGAGGCTGGACCCCGTGACAGTGGAACCGAGCGACGACATCCGCGGCGAGCGGCACGGCAGTGCGCCGGTTCCGTTGTCCGTGCTCGACCTGGTGACCGTGGGGGCGGGGCGCACCGCCACCGACGCCCTGAAGAAGAGCGTGGAGATCGCCAAGCTGGGCGAGGAGCGCGGCTACCACCGCTACTGGGTGGCCGAGCACCACTCCATGCCGGGCGTGGCCTCCTCGTCGCCTGCGGTCATCCTCGCCCACCTCGCCGCCCACACCGAGCGGATCCGCCTGGGCTCGGGCGGCGTCATGCTGCCGAACCACGCTCCTCTCGTCATCGCGGAGCAGTTCGGCACCCTGGAGGCCATGGCCCCGGGGCGCGTCGACCTGGGTCTGGGGCGCGCCCCGGGCACGGACGGCGCGACCGCCGCCGCCCTGCGCAGGACGGACCGCCTGAACGAAGGCGCCGACGACTTCCCGCAGCAGCTCGCCGAGCTGACCCGCTTCCTGGACGACGATTTCCCCGACGGCCACCCGTACGGCCGTATCCACGCCGTCCCCGGCCCGATCCAGGCCACGTCCCCCGGCGGCGTCCAGTCCTCGCACCGCCCGCCCCTGTGGCTCCTTGGCTCCTCCGGGTTCAGCGCCCGCCTCGCCGGCGTCCTCGGCCTGCCCTTCGCCTTCGCGCACCACTTCTCCGCACAGAACACGATCCCGGCGCTCGACCTCTACCGGGAGTCCTTCAAGCCCTCCGCGGTCCTCGACGCCCCGTACGCCCTGATCGGCGTATCGGCGCTCGCGACCGACGAAGAGGGCGAGGCGCGGCGCCAGGTTCTCGCCGCCGCCCTGAACATGGTCCGGCTGCGCACCGGAAAGCCCGGGCTCGTCCCGACGCCCGAAGAGGCCGAGGCGTACGCGTTCAGCGAGATGGAGCGGGAGTTCGTCAACAGCTGGAACTCCAATGTCATCCACGGCACCGCCGACCAGGTCCGCACCGGCCTGGACGACCTCGCCAAGCGCACCGGCGCCGACGAGCTGATGATCACCGCCAACGCGCACAGCGGTGACGTGCGCCTGCGCTCGTACGAATTGATCGCGGACGCCTACGGACTGCCCGGCGCCTGACCCTCAGCCCGCGGCGAGCAGCGCGGAGATACGATCCGGCGCCACCGGGCGGGAGTACAGCCACCCCTGCCCGGTGTCGCAGCCGATCCGCCGCAGCCGTGCCGCCTGTGACGTGGTCTCCACGCACTCCGCGGTGACGGTCAGGCCGAGCCGGTGCGCGAGCTGCACGAGCGCCTCGACGATGACTTCGTCGGCGGGGTTGATGTGCCCCTCGCCCGCCTCGGCGTCGTACTGGAAGCCCCGCACGAAGGAGCCGTCCAGTTTCAGGACGGACACCGGCAGCCGGCTCAGGTACGCGAGGTTCGAGTACCCCGTGCCGAAGTCGTCGATGGCGATCCGCACCCCCATGTCGCTGAGCGACTGCAGGGCCTGCAACGGGCGGCCCGCCGAGCCCATCACCGCCGACTCGGTCAGTTCGAGCTGGAGCAGCTCGGGGGCCAGGCCCGTCTCGGCGAGGATCTGAGCGACGTCGGCGACCAGGTCCGAGTCCCACACCTGCCGCACCGCGACATTGACGCTCACGAAGACCGGTGGCCGCTCCGGGTGGTCCAGCTGCCACTGCCGGGCCTGACGGCACGCCGTCCGGAGCACCCAGCGGCCCAGCTGGACGATCGAACCGTCCTCTTCGGCCAATCCGATGAACCGATTCGGCGTCAGCAGCCCGAAGTGCGGATGCTGCCACCGCACCAGCGCCTCGACCCCGCGCACACCGCCGTCCTCCAGGCGTACAAGCGGCTGGTAGTCGAGGACGAACTCACCGCGGTCGACGGCCGGACGCAGCGAACTCGACAGCGTCTGCCGGGTCATCCGGTGGGCGTTGCGCTCGGGGTCGAAGAGCGTCCAGCGCGCCTTGCCGTCCGACTTCGCCCAGTACAGCGTCGTGTCGGCGGCCTGCATCAGACAGGTCGTCGTGGTTCCGGCGGCGCGCCGCTCCACGACGCCGATCGACGCCGATACGGACAGCCGCTGGCCCGCGAGATCGAAGGGGACCTGCAGCGCCTTGAGCGCCGCGTCCGCGAGGTCGGCGAGCTGGTCCGTGCCCGTCGAGTCCTCGACCAGCAGCGCGAACTCGTCGCCGCCGAGCCGCGCGACCAGCGGCACCGCCGCCCTGCCGTGACCGGCCTCGTCGGCGCACCGCGTGAGCCGCTCGGCGACGGCCGCGAGCAGCCGGTCGCCGACCCGGTGGCCCAGGGTGTCGTTGACCGCCTTGAACCCGTCGAGGTCCAGATAGCAGAGGCCGATCCTGCCGGTGCCCGCGTCGTCGTACGCGCCCGATTCGATCGCGGCGGCGAGGCGTTCGAAGAACAGGCTGCGGTTGGGCAGCCGCGTCACCGGATCGTGCATCTGCAGATGCCGCAGCCGCGCCTGGAGTTCGCGGCGCGCGCTGATGTCGGTGGCCGCGAGCAGCACCGTACGACCGCCGGGCATCGGCGAGACGGTGACCTGGACCCAGAGCGAGTGACCGTCCGGGTGTTTCAGACGCCGGGTGCAGCGCAGCTTCGCCTGGCGGCCGCGGAGCACCTCGCGGTACGCGTGCCAGGTGCGGGCGTCCGACGCCAGGTCCACCAGATCGGCGGCGAGGCGTCCCGTCAGGTCGTCCGGGGTCGCGCCGAGCAGCTCGGCGAGCGCGTCATTGGCGTCGACGAGGAGGCCCTCGCCGTCGACGACGCCGAGCGCGAGGGGGGCCGCGGCGAAGGCGGCCCGGTGATCGGGCCGCTGCCCCGGACGACGACGCTCCGTAGTGGGCGCCCTGGCGAGGTCGGGTGCTGTGACCGCTGTGGGCGCTTGGCCTTCAGACGTTCCGTTCACCACTTGCTCCCGCAGTGCAGTTGTTCGGCGAGGCCGGGCCCGCGCAGGAAGGTGTGCCGATCATAGGGGCTGGCCGGACGGCGCTTCCAGCCACCGGGCGGTACCGCGTGGCGGCCGGGTCCGGCATAGGACAGGCGCATGCCCGGCATGGGTTTGGCACCCGCCCGGCGGCAGATCGTTTCTGCTCACCCCTGTACCGCTTCCCTTGCGCCTCAATCTGCCCGGGGACCACTTGTGACGTTCGGTGAGCGCTAGTAAGACCGCTTATCACTCGGCCGGGTTAGACAAACAGGGCGTATTTGAATAATTCAACACAGGGTGGGTGGGATGCCCCGTAATCCGCACCCGGAGGTGGACGTGCCGCGTCAGCTACCCCCCTGGGGACTCACCCGTGGAGGGGAGAGACCCCGGTGGCGCAGCGCGGCCGCCGCATTCACGTCCCTGACCGCACTCGCCGCCACGGGGCTCGTCGCGGGCCCCGCGGTCGCCGACGCCCCGGCGATGCCCTGTGCGCTTGAGCGCACGCCGGCGCACCACTCGGAGGGCCTGGACACCTGGAACACCGCCTATCAGCGCCCGGAGCGCAGCCTCGACGCGGTGATGGTCTTCTTTTCCTTCCCCGACTCCCCGCCCCGCAGCGCCCCCGGGGAGCTGGCGGCCGACTACTTCCCGGCCACCAGCCAGTTCTTCGACCGCGCCTCCTACGGCAAGTTCGCGCTGCGCCCGCACGCGCAGCGCGAGTGGGTCGAGATGCCGGACTACTCCACCTCGTACGCGATACAGCGGGACTGGAACGCGGCCCGGCGCAGCGCCTATCTGCGGGACGCGGTGGCCGCCGCCGATCCGCACGTCGACTTCTCGCGGTACGACGTCGTCTACTTCATCGCCGACCCGGACGCGCCCGGTGTCGACTCGGACGCGACGAAGGTCGTCAACTTCGACCGGCCGATGCGGGCCGACGGCACGGACATCAAGCGCATCGTCACGGTCTTCGAGGGGCATCCCCCGGACCGCAACGTCCTCGCCCACGAGACAGGCCACGTCTTCGACCTGCCCGACCTCTACCACCGGCCGACGGACGGCGACGGCGACTGGGACACGCATGTCGGCGACTGGGACGTCATGGGCAGCCAGTTCGGCCTCTCGCCCGACCTGTTCGCCTGGCACAAGTGGAAGCTCGGCTGGCTGGACCGGCGGCAGGTGGTCTGCGTGGAGGGCGGGGGGCAGCGGCTGACCCTGGATCCGCTGTCGGCGCGGCCCGCGCGCGGGGGTGTCGGCGGCACCAAGCTGGCGGTCGTGCGGACCGGCCGCGACAGCGCGATCGCCATCGAGGCGCGCGGCGCGACGGGCAACGACCACGCCACCTGCAGCGAGGGGGTGCTCGTCTATCGCGTACGCAATGAGGCACCGTCCGGCGGCGGCCCGGTCGAGGTCCTCGATGCCCACCCGGATTCGGACGCGTGCTGGAGCGACTCGGTGTATCCGCCGCTGGCGGACGCGCCGGTGAGCGTGGGGGAGAGCTTCACGGTGCCGGACGAGGGCGTACGCATCGAGGTCGAGGGGCGTACGGCCACGGGGGCGTGGACGGTGAACGTGTCGGTGGGCTGAGGCTTTCGTTCCGGGCCCGGACATGAAAGAAGCCCCTCGCTTGCGCGAGGGGCTTCTTTCTGTCTGTGCGCCGTCAGGGACTCGAACCCCGGACCCGCTGATTAAGAGTCAGCTGCTCTAACCAACTGAGCTAACGGCGCCTGCTGACGTCGTAGACCTTAGCATCCTGATCGCCGCGAGGAAAAATCGATATACGCACCGCGGAGCCGGCCGCCGCGCGGGCCGCGCGGACACAGGCCCAGAGCACCACCTCGGGCCCCGGGAGCCAGGGATGCCGGGCGTCTGGAGCCACCAGCCAGCGCGATTCGAGGTGCCCTTCGAGGCGGCCGGGCGGCAGGGTTCCGGGGGAGGGCTCGCGGGTTTCCGCGGAGATCGGCGGCACCGTCACGGCGTCCCCCGTGCCGTGGCAGAGGATGCCGGGCACGGCGCGGCCCCACTCCTCCCACTCCAGGAGCGAGGGCAGACGCTGGGCGGTGCCGGGGGCGGCGAAGAGGAGCATGCGGCCGCGGTGTGCCGCGACGGGGCCGGAGCCGGGGCCCTCGTCCCACAGGCGGTCGAGCATCCGGCGTCCGAAGACCGCCGGGACGCTCACCACGTCGAAGACGGAGCCGCAGGGAAGGACGGCCGGGGCGGTGGGGCGGCTGCGCCAGTGGGCGAGGGCGCTGCGGGGATACGTTTCGGCGGAGGCGAGCCAGGCGGCTCCCTCGGTGGTGACGTCAGAGCTGTCCTGGGTGTCGGCGGGGGCAGGGCCGGGGTGAAGACGTGTACCGCTCATGGCGAATACATCTACCGGCGGTGAGCGTTCCATTTCAGAGAGTTGCAGGAAATCGGGACAGCGGGGGTCGGGAGGGGGTACCTTGCCCTGCTTGGCATATGCCCCACGATCGTCCGAGCGCTGGGAGAGGGCTTCTGGAAGGGGGCTCCGGCGGGACCTCGGGGGAGTGTGTCCGGTGACCCCGCATGGCCTGCCCGGCGGCCTCGGCCGTCCCCGTGCTGCTCCCGGGACGGGCCTCTGCGGTCTGCCCGGCGGCCTCGGCCCTCCCCGTGCTGCTCCCAGGCTCGGCCCTCCCCGTGTTGCTCCCAGCCTCAGCCCCCCGTGCTGTTCCCGGGACGGGCCTCCGCGGCCTGTCCGGCGGCCCCGCGTGGCGGCCCTGCCCGGCATCCCCGGGGCGGGGCCCTCTCGTTATCGCGGTGGGCCCCCATACATCGCTGTCCGGCCCTAGCTTGTGCGGCCGTCCCGCTTCTGGGGAGGGCCCCGCAGCCTGCCTGGCGGCCTGGCGGCCCTCCCCGGCAGACCTCAAGCCTCCGGGCCGCCGCCACCGCCCGTACCGGCTCCGCGCAGCAGGTCCCGGCCGAACTCGACCATCTTCTTCGCGTAGTCCTCGGTCCACTCCGCGCGCTCGGCGATCGCAGCGGGCGTCAGGCGGTCGAAGCGGCGGGGGTCGGCGAGCTGTGCGGCCGCGATCGCCTGGAACTCGACCGAACGGTCCGTCGCGGCGCGGAAGGCGTGGGTCAGCTCGGTCGCTCTGGCGAGGAGCTCCCGCGGGTCCTCCATCGACTCCAGGTCGAAGAAGTGCTCCGGGTCGGCGACGGCTTCCGCGGGCTCGAAGAGCAGGGGCGCGGGGCGCAGACGCTGCTCGGTCCGGTGCCGCTCGGGCTCCGCCATGGTTCATCCTCCTCGTACGGTGTCCGGCCGTGGGGGGCCGTCTTCCATTCTCCCTTGCTGCGCAAGGGGGCCATGGGCCTTGGGATCCGGGGGGTTCGGGGTTCCCCGGCCCCATCCCTACGGCTGCCACGCCACCCGGTGTTCGGCGAGGCGGGCCAGTACGGCGTGGTTCGCTTCCCAGCCATCCGGGAACTTCACCGTGACGCCCAGTTGGACCGGTTCCGTCGACGGGTGGTCGTCCAGGAGTTCGCTGACGCCCGCACGGCAGATCACGATGCAGGCGTGGCGGTGGCGGGATGCCAGGACGCAGAGGCGGCCCGTCTCCAGGTGGAACGCGGTGGCGTCCGGGCGGCCGGAGAGCGGGTGCAGGACCACCGTCACGTCGAACTCCCGGCCCTGGAGCCGGTTCGCGGTGTCCACCGTGACGTCCGCGACGCCGAGCAGCGCGAGGGCCGCGCGCACCGCCGCCGCCTGGTCGCGGTGCGCGGTGCCGACGGCGATGCGGTCGGCGGTGAGCGGGGTGGGATCCGGGTCGCGCTCCGATGTCGCGGCGCCGCCGCGGTCCAGGAGACGCCGGACGACCTGCGCCACCGCGCGTACCGCCTCGGGGTCGGTACGCGGCGTGTTCCGCGCGGGCAGTTCGAGCAGGCCCCAGCCCGCCTCCGCCGCCTCGTCGATCACCCGGTCCGGGCCCGAACCATCCGACGGCACGCCGAAGTTGAGCGTCCTGTCGCCATGATCCGTGCCGCTGCGGAAGGGGGTGTACGGATAGAACGCCGCGGAGACCAGTGGGGCCGCCGACGCCGGCAGCCGCCAGGACACCGGCAGGCGGTGCTGGGGCAGTTCGGGGTTGTGCGCGAGCAGCGTCGTCACGGCGCTGGCCGAAGGGTCGTACGCCAGGCCGGCCCACTGCTCGGCGCCCACGATCGAGAACGGGTCGAGCTGGCCGGGGTCACCCACGAACAGGGCCCGCTCGAAGAGTCCGGCCACGGCGAGCAGCGCGTCCGAGCGCATTTGGTACGCCTCGTCCACGATGGCGTGCTGCCAGGGCCCGTCGAGCTTGGCGACCTCGACGTGCGCCCACTTCGCGGCGGTGGACACCACGACGTCCATCCCCGCGAGGTCGGCGGCCTTCGTGGACGTACGGACGAAGGGCAGGTCGTCCAGGGCCTTGTCGTACGCGTCCGGGTCGCTGCTGTGCAGGCGGCCGACCGGCAGCTCGGGGTCCTTTTCGGCGAGGCGCAGGACCAGGTCGTCGACCTGGGCGTTCGTCTGCGCGATCACCATCAGCGGGCGTCCTGCGGCGGCCAGTTCGCGGGCCGCGCGGACGACGAGGGTCGACTTGCCCGCGCCGGGCGGCGAGTCGACGACGACACCGCGGTGCGCGCCGTGCAGCGTGTCGTGCAGGATCGCGTCCGTGGCGCGGGCGGCTGCGGCGCCGGGGTCGAAGGAGGCGCGGTCGAAGGGGGCGGTCGGACTCACAGGGTGTCCTCCGGCGTCACGGCGTCAGGGCGCTCGGCGGCCTCGCCCGGCGGGCCGCCGTGGGTCCAGGGAGTCGCCTCGGGGTCGGGAAGCTTGGGGCCGCCGCGCTGCTCGTGCTCGAAGAGCGTCCAGCAGATCCGGTCGCCCTTGTCCGGCACGGAGCCGGCCTCGGGCTCCTTGCCGCGGCCCATCTTGTCGATGATGCGCAGCACGACGGTGCCTTCGCCCTCGTACGTGACGAACTCGGCCGTCTGCGGCTTGCCCTGGAGCGAGCGGTACACCTTCGCGCGCTCGGCCAGGTGCGGGTGGTCGTCCGTACGGACCGTGACCAGCGGGCGCGGCCTCGGGCTCTTGCTCTCGCTGTACGCCATGACCACCTCCGTCACCTCGCCCGCGAACGCCTCGCCCGCGAGCCGGCGGCCCGCCATCACCAGCGGGTCGTCGAGCGCTTCCTGGGCCTCAAGCCTGGCCTGCTCGCGCTCCCGCGCGGCCAGCTTGTTCGCCGCCGTCACCGCGTCGTCGATGCGGGGCTGCGGAGGTTCGCCCGCCGTCACGCGGTCCCGGTGGCCGGTGAACGACCAGCGGTCGCGGGTCCAGCGGTCGGCGGCGTGCGGGGCCTCGGGCAGGGTGCAGAGCGCGTCCAGGCCGCGCCACACCGCGTCCCACGTGGGGCGGGTCCTGCTCTCGATCAGGGAGCGGATCTCCCGCTCGGCAGCGGCCAGGGCGGCGAGCCGGGTGTCCGCCTCGATGCCGTCCTCGGCGGCGGCGAGGGCTCCGCGCGCGCGGTCGTAGCGCTCGATGGCCGGGGCGAGGAGGCGGTTGTCGAACGCCGGGTCCGTGGCGGGGCCCGCGGGCGGGCAGAGCAGCTGGCCGTCCTTGTCCCTGGCCAGCTCGGCGCGGAGGGCGGCATCGGCCCCGGAGGTGCCTTCGGGGGCCTCGATCCAGGCGAGCAGGGCGCCCAGATGCTGGTCCTCGAGGCTGCTCTGCCCGGTGGCCCAGTGCCGGGAGAGCAGCTCGGTCATGGCGACGAGGAGGGAGGAGCCGGGAACGCGGGCCCGCTCCCCGAAGTGGGTCAGCCAGCGCCCGAGGAGAGGGACGCGGGGCGGGGCGGGATACGGGGTCTCGGGGTCCTGCTCGGCGGTGCGGCGAAAGCGCGTGGAGCGGCCGATGAGCCGTACGAAATCGATGCCGGCGCGGCTGGGGACGATCAACTGCGGCGCGTCCTGGCAGAGTTCGACCTCCACCTTGACGCGCTTGCCGGTCTCCGGGTCCGTCTCGCTGCGCTCCGCGGCTTCGACGTCGTCCGTGAACGAGTCGACGTACTCCAGGACGGTGTCCGCGAGTTGGGAGAGGAAGGTGAAGCGGAGGTCGCGGTCGCGGGGCTGGGGGACCACGAGCACGCGGGGCGAGGTCCGCTCGGTCCCGACGAGCGCGCCGAGCGGGGCGCCTGCCTCACCCGCGGTGGTGAGGGGGACGATGACGAGGGGGCGCTGGGAGAGGTGGCGATGCCTCGCCGTCGCCCTCGGCTGCGCCCGGCCTGCGGCCACCGCTTCAAGGCGGGCGAGGTTGTCGATCAATGACACGGTCGGGGGGCCTTCCTCGTCTGCGAGTCCGCTGCGCGGTGCGGGTCCGCTGTCCGGCCGCCGCTTCGCGGCGATTTTTTCCCGCCCACCCACCCGATCACCCGGCAACACCCACTCGCCGGAGAACGGAGGGCAATGGCCGCCGCAAGGTGCCGGTACGAGCCGCGGCCGGGCGCCGCGCTCGGCCGCGGGGTCAGCACGGCGTGCCCCCCGCCGTGTGACCGTCAAAGGCCCCCGCGCCCGACAATGCCTCCTGCCTCAGCGCCGCCGCTCTGCGCAACGCCGCTACCGCCGGGTCGGAAGGGTCTCCCGTCGTGCCGTTTGCCGCGGAGAGGACTCCGGTGACCGTTGTCAGGCCGCCCAGTTCGCCCCGTACCGAGCGGCCAAGGGCCGTCACCGCGTCCTGTTCGCGGGAGCGTTCGCGGCAGTGGAAGGCCAGTTCGCAGGCGGCCAGGCACTCGGGGGCGTACGTCGCGGGGACCGACTCGACCGCTGCCGTCAGATCGGCGGCGGGGCGGCTCACGTCGAAGGTGGTGCCCTCCGGGAGCGCCGCCGCGATGTCCTCGATGCGGGTCAGACGGTCCAACTGGCGCCGCGTCACGGAGAGTTGTTTGCGTACGTCGATCGCCGACGCGGTGGGGAGGTTCGAGAAGTCCTTCGGGCAGACCAGGAGCACGTGGTGGCGGACCTCGGGAGCGGGCTCCATGTGCGCCGCGACCCGCTCCAGCGCCAGTGCGTACACCGCCGCCTGGCGGGCCGCCGCGCCCACCTTCGCCGCGTCCGCCGAACCGTCGAGCATCGGGAAGGACTTGATCTCGACGACCGTCCAGGTGCCGTCGGGGTGGATCACCACCGCGTCCGGCTCCAGGAAGGCGGGGGTTCCGGCGACGTCCAGGGCCAGCATCGGGTGGTCCAGGAGGGTCCAGCCCCGCGTTGCCGTCGCCTCGCGCAGCGCGAGCGCGGTGCGCGCCGCACGTCCCTCGGGGCCCACCGCGGTCAGGTCCGGGACGGACGAATCGCCCGGCACCGGCTCCGGGCCGCCCCCGAGGCGGCCGTGCACCAGACGCAGCAGCTCAGCGCCGCCGTCCGCCTTGACCTTCGCCTCGAAGGCGTTGCCCCGCATGAACGCGAACTGCGACTGCCCGAACGAAGCGGGGGAGCCGAGCGACTGCGCGAGGGTCGCCTTGTCCACGCCCGCTCCGTCGAGCAGCGCACGCCTCTGGCACCCCGGATTCGCGGCGAGGGCCGCGAGCGCGCGTGCGTCGAGCGGCTGAGCGGGGACGTCCGGTCCGCGCAGCTCAGCGAGCCGCTGTCGGAGTGCTGTCCCCCGCTTCGGCGGGTCGGGCACTCGGCTCGGCGCCTGGCTCGGCGGGCCGCTGTCGCGGCAGGGGAATTCGCTCACCTGTCGAAGTCTGGCACCCGGCACTGACAATTGAGGACTCCGGGGCGTACGAGACGGACGGCGAGCCCGCGACGGGCGCCGCCTCCGACGCCCCGGCCGCCCCGCCCGGCGAGGTCCCCGCGACCGCAAGCGGCAGCCGCACCCTCGCCTTCACCCGGTCCGCGAGCCGCAGCACCGGCCGTACGAGAAGCAGGCCGAGGCCCATCACCGCGGCGCCGGCGACGGCGTCGAGGAAGTAGTGGTTCGCGGTGCCCATCACGACGATCGTGGTGATGAGGGGATAGCCCACCGCCGCGACCTTGGCCAGCGGCGAACGCCCGTGGCGCCACAGCATCACCCCGCACCACAGCGCCCACCCCACGTGCAGGCTGGGCATCGCCGCGTACTGGTTGGTCATGCCGCCGAGCCCGCGCGGCGCACTCGCCTCGCCGCCCCACCAGCCGTAGTCGCTGTACTGCGCCATGGTGTCGACGAAGCCGTGGCCCGCGCTCAGCAGGCGGGGCGGGCAGGTCGGCAGGAGCGTGAAGCCGACCAGGCCGATCATCGTGGAGGTCATCAGCCACGCGCGCGCGGCACGGAAGTGGACCGCGCGGCTGCGGAAGATCCAGACGAGGATCAGGGGGGTGACCAGATAGTGCAGCGACGCGTACCAGAAGTCGGCGGGGACGCCTATCCAGGAGTGGTCGGTGAAGAGACGGTTCAGCGGGTTCTCGGCGTTGATGCGCAGGAACTTCTCGACGCGGAGGATGGCCACGCCGTGGTCGACGGCGGTGGACACGTCGCCGCGCGCGAGCAGCCGCCCCGCCGAATAGAGGCCGTACACCACCAGGATGAGAGGCAGTTCCGTCCACCAGCGAAGCCGAAGCCCTCCGGTGCCCCCGGTGCCCGGAGTGTCCGTCTGCGGCATCCGGTCGTTCCCCCATCCATTCGTGGTCATGCGGTGTTCGCCGCCGCCTCACCTTACGGCGTGGGCGGAAGCGGTCCGAGGCGGTCCCCGGCTGTCTTAGACGCTGAGATCGTCAAGCGGGTTGCTCCTTGTGGGCACGGATGATCGCGACATCGCGCGTGAGTGATGATGGAGGGAACGGACAGCTGCCTGTCCACAGAATTCGCTCTATGACGGCTGATGGTCCCCACCGACGGCTGTCGGCTCGGAAAGGCTCGACATGGCACCGCGCATCCTGCTGGCCCGGCACGGACAGACCCAGTGGTCCCTGTCCGGGAAGCACACCGGCAGGACGGACATCCCGCTCCTCGAAGAGGGCCGTGACGGCGCGAAACTCCTCGGCGAGCGCCTGCACCGCGCCCCCTTCGACGGCCTCCCGGACGTCGAGGTGCGCACCAGCCCCCTGTCCCGGGCGCGGGAGACCTGCGAGATCGCCGGCTTCGGGGACCGTGCCACCACCTGGGACGCGCTCATGGAGTGGGACTACGGCTCCTACGAGGGAATGACCCCGGCCGAGATCCAAGGCGTACGCCCCGGCTGGTACATCTGGCGCGACGGCGTTCCGGGAGGCGAGACCCTGGCGCAGGTCACCGCCCGCGCGGACGAGGTGGTGGACTGGGCGCGCAGCGCGGACCGCGATGTCCTGGTCTTCGCGCACGGCCACATCCTGCGGTCGATCGGCGCACGCTGGCTGGGCCTCGGCATCGACTTCGCCGCCCGCATCCGCCTCAACCCGACCTCGATCTCCACCCTCGGCTGGGCCTACGGCGAACCGGCCGTCGAGTCGTGGAACGACACGGGTCACCTGGCATAGCGGTCGAACGACCTGCTACCCGGACCACGCGGCCCGGACCACCCGCCGCTCAGCCCACCCGCGGCAACGAAGCATGCCGCTCCAGGAAGCCGCACACCCCCGAAGCCCGCCGGTGCGGAAGCAGCACCCTGGCCGTCGTGGCGAGCATCGACTGGATGCGCGAGGACTGCACCTCGTCCAGGAGCGAAAGGACCCGCATGCCCGCGGTGGCGGCCTCGTCCGGACGGCCCGCGCGGGCCAGGTCGTCGGCGAGTTCGGCGGTGTAGAGGGCGATGTTCCGGGTGAACTGCGGGGTCTGCGCCGACGCCACGCTCACCGCGCGCCGTGCGTGCCGGCTCGCGCGGTTCCAGTCGCCGAGCGCCGACCAGCACTGCGCCTCCAGACCCTCCAGTTCGGCGGGCCCGTAGAAGGTCATCCACTCCGGGTCGGAGTCCGAAGGGCCCCGGTCGAAGAGGGCGTGCGCTCGGGCCAGCGACTGTTCGCAGCCCGCCCGGTCGCCGAGCCCCGCCCAGCCCCCGGCCTCGCGCAGCGAGACGAGCGAGAGCAGTCGGGGAGACGAGAGGCGCAGCGCTGCCCGCGTCGCCGCCTGCGCCGCCCGCACCGCCTCGCGGGGCCGCCCGGCATCGCGCGCCAGGAAAGCCGTGTTGCAGAAGGCGTGCGCCTCCAGGGCCGAGTCGGCGGCCATCCGGGACGTGGCCAGAGCCTCCGCGTAATGCGAGCGTGCGTCGTCGAACCGGCCCGAGTCGTGCGCGAGCCAGCCCACGGAGATGGCCAGTTCACCGGCGCCCGTGTGCAGCCGGTCCGCCGTGGACTGGCGGGTGGTGCCCGCGTCGAGCAGGGCGTACGCGGTCCGCAGCGGGGTGGCCGCACGCCGGTAGAGACCGTCGGCGCCGTGCCGGTCGTCGAGCAGCCTGATCTGTCGTACGGCTTCCTCGACCGCGCTCACCTCGGCCTCGCCCGCCCGGCCGCCGCGTCGTGCGGTGGCCTCGGCCGGACTCGGGGCGGCGAGCCCGAAGGAACCCAGTGAGGCGGCGGCCACGGAGGCCGTGCCGCTCATGAATGCGCGACGCCGCACGTCGCTCTCCTCGTGGCTCTGGATCTCGTACGGGTCGCACTCGTGCATTTCGGGGCCGGTCGGCCCGGACGGAGATGACTCATACAGATGGATCGTGGTGTGTGACGCAGGCGCTCGGGACTCGGTGCGCGCCCCCCTGCCGCGCACCGTGGAGCGGGGCGCGAACCCCAGATCCGTGAGCGTCCGGCCGGGGAACATGTGCAGGAAGACCCGCTCGTAGGCGTAGTTGGGACATCGGATCTCGCCTGCTTCGACGCGCCCGATGTAACGGGCGTCGCAGCTGACGCGCTCACCGATCTCGCGAGCGGCGCGGCGGATCACGGCGGCGAACTCGCCCGGCGAGCGCTGACCGCGCAGTTGCCGGAAGCGAAGATTCGGTCGTGCGGACGGAGTTGACGATGCCATCGGTGACGACGCCATGGCCTGACCCTCTCGTACGGATCGTGCCGGAGTGTGCCGAATCCTGCGGATCCGACGGTGCTGCCCCTGTTCCGGCGAAGCACGAACGTACCCGCTGTGATGGGGGCCTCACGCAGAGTTTGGCTACAAACCGGATATCTCACCCATGATCCGCCATGAACTGCCATCCTTTGCGGCGGCATTACGCCGTAGCTGTTGACGCCGTCCCGCGTTGAACCATGCGGAGAGGGAGCGACGCGGCTCCCACCCTTGCGAGGAGGGGTCCCTTTGTTGGAGATCGGCGTGGAGAACGGCGAATCGCGGGCATCGCTGACGACGGCACGGCACCTGCCGAGCCAGGACCGCAGCGCACCGCCGCGGCAGGGGGCACGGCAGGGATCACCGCAGGGGCCGGGGCAGGGCGGTGAGCCCGCCGACTTCTGCGATCTCGTCACCGTCCCGGCCCGCCAGGGCCTCGAAGCCGTCGACATCCTGCGCCGCGGGGCGGGCGACGCCGTCGGCCCCGTCCTGCACGACGGAAGCTGCGACACCCTGGGCTTCCTGGTGCCGCCCGGCACCGCCGACGGCTGGGACCTGCCGGGCAGCGCCTGTACGCAGACCTTCGGCCGCGGCACCCGCCTGCACGCGGAGCCGGAGCCCGTCCCCCCGCCGCCCCCGGTCGCGGGCACCGGCTGGCTGCTGCCCCCCGACGAGACCGATCCGGTCACCGACCCCGCCGTCCTGCGCGCGGCGCTCGGCATGGCGGCCCGCACGATCGAGGCCGCCGACAACTGCCGCTGAGCCCGCGGCGGGGCGGCGTACCAAGGTCATCGGGCCGCCCCGTCCGCGTACGCCGATAATGGTCCGATGGCAAGGAACAGGCGATCCCGGGAAGAGGCGCAAGCCGTCGTCGAGGAGGTGGACGGCGGGCTCGCCGAGCTGATGCCCGACCGGGACAGGCCGCGCGCGTGGACGCTGCTCGTGGACGGCGCCCCGCAGTCCCATGTCGACCTCGACGACCCGGCGTACCTCGACTTCGAGTACCAGCGCAGGCTCGGTCACGCCGCCGACCTCGTCGCACCGTCCGGCAAGCCGATACAGGCCCTGCACCTCGGCGGCGGGGCCTTCACCCTCGCCCGCTACATAGCCGCGACCCGCCCCCGCTCCACCCAGCAGGTCATCGAACGCGACACGGCGCTCATCCAACTCGTCCGCCGCGAGCTGCCGTTGGACCCGCAGGCGCGGATACGGGTGCGCGGTACGGATGCCCGCGAAGGGCTCGCGAAGATCCCGGACGGCTGGGCCGACCTCGTCGTCGCCGACGTCTTCAGCGGCGCCCGCACGCCCGCGCACCTCACCAGCGCCGAGTTCCTAGGTGACGTACGCAGGGTCCTCAAGCCCGGCGGTTACTACGCCGCGAATCTCGCCGACGGACCCCCGCTCGCGCACTTGCGCGGCCAGCTCGCCACCGCCGCCACGCTCTTCCCCGAGCTCGCGCTCATCGCCGATCCCGCGGTCCTGCGCGGCAAGCGGTTCGGCAACGCGGTGCTCGTCGCCTCCGACCGGCCGCTGCCGATCGCCGAGCTGACCCGGCGCAGTGCGGGGGACTCGCATCCGGCACGCGTCGAGCACGGCAGGGCGCTCGTCGACTTCAGCGGGGGAGCGGCGGCGGTGACGGACGCGAGCGCGGTGGCTTCGCCCGCACCGCCGCCTTCGGTGTTCCGCTGACGGCGTTGCGCCGGGCCGTAGGCAGCGAATTTCTCAACTCTGGGGCATCCGCTGAACCAACCGGTCAGTACTCGTTGATTTCTACCGCCGGGGCGTGGTCGTGCCACGTGCAGAACACCGAGACCTTCTCGGCGCCCGAGGTGAACTCCACGCGGATCCAGGTGTCCTGCTTCCACACCTGCACCGACCAGCCGGCCGCCGGCGTCGCCGAGACGAGCGTCGCGGAATCCTTGCCGAGGTCGAAGACGACCCGGCCGCCGTCGGAGGAGTAGCTCTTCACGCTGCCCGGTGTGGACGCGGGCGCCGAGGGGGTGCTCGGCTTGCTCGTCTTCGACTTCGACGGCTTGTTCTCGGGGATTTTCGTCGGTTCGGAGGGCTTCTTCGTCTTCGACGGCGAGGGCGTCGGCGTCGGATCCGGGCGGTGCGTGGAGGACGAGAGCGGCTCGGCCCGGTCGCCGTCGGCGGCCAGCGGAACGGCGCGCGGCGGGTCGTAGGCGGTGCCCGCCATGACCGTGTGGACGCCCCACCAGGAGAGCGTGACCGCCGCGCCCGTGGCGAGCGACCAAGCTATTGCGTGTATGAGTCCTCTGCGCATCGCGAGCCATACTGCACCACGGGGACCACCGCTGTCCCGGCTGACCGGGGTCACTCATATGGCGTACGGTGCCGCCCATGGCAAGTGTGCTCGTCGTCGAGGATGACCAGTTCGTACGCTCCGCTCTCATCCGGCATCTGACCGAGGCATCGCACACCGTGCGCAGCGTCGGCACGGCCCTGGAGGCGCTGCGCGAGGTGGCGCATTTCCAGTTCGACGTGGTGATCCTGGACCTCGGTCTGCCCGATCTGGACGGTTCCGAGGCGCTGAAGATGCTGCGCGGGATCACCGATGTCCCCGTGATCATCGCCACCGCGCGGGACGACGAGACCGAGATCGTCAGGCTCCTGAACGACGGCGCCGACGACTATCTGACCAAGCCGTTCTCCGTCGAGCACCTGTCGGCCCGGATGGCCGCTGTCCTGCGCCGCTCGCGCGTCGCGGCGGGCGAGACCCCGCCGAGCAGCGAGATACGGGTGGGCGGCCTCGCCATAGACCCGCTGCGCCGCCAGGCCGAGCTGGACGGGGCGCGGCTCGACCTGACGAGGCGGGAGTTCGACCTGCTCGCCTTCCTCGCCGGGCGCCCGGGCGTCGTCGTACCCCGTAAGGAACTGCTCGCCGAGGTGTGGCAGCAGAGTTACGGGGACGACCAGACCATCGACGTCCATCTGTCGTGGCTGCGAAGGAAGTTGGGCGAGACGGCCGCCAGGCCGCGCTATCTGCACACGCTGCGGGGTGTCGGCGTCAAGCTGGAGCCACCGCTGTGAGGTGGGCGCTCGTCAAGGTGTGCCTGGCCGTCACGACGATGGTCGTGGTGGCCTTCGCCGTACCGCTCGGCCTGGTCATCCAGGAGATGGCGCGGGACCGGGCCTTCTCCAACGCCGAGCGGCACGCCGCCGGCATGGGCCCCACGCTCTCCATCACCACCGACCGCGACCAGCTGACGCGGGCCGTCGCCACGTCGGAGGCGGGCGGCGAGGGGCGGATGGCCGTGTACGTACCGGCCGTCGGCAAGGCACCCGCCCTGGAGATCGGCGACCCGCGTGCGGACGCGCACGCGGTGGAGACCACGCGCAAGGAGGGCCGGGCGCGGACGGCGACGGTCGAGGGCGGCTTCGCGCTGCTCCAGCCGACGGCCCTGAGCTCCACCCAGATCGCCGTGGTCGAGATCTTCGTGCCCGAGGGCGCGGTCAGCAACGGGGTGACCACGGCGTGGCTGGTGCTCGCGGGCGTCGGCGTCGCGCTGATCATCGGGTCCGTGGCGGTGGCGGACCGGCTCGGCGTACGCATGGTGCAGCCCGCCAAGCGGCTCGTCGGGGCGGCGCAGTCCCTCGGCGAGGGCAAGCTGGGCGCGCGGGTGCAGGAGGAGGGACCGACCGAACTGCGCCTTGCGGCCGTGGCGTTCAACTCGATGGCCGACCAGGTGGTGCAGCTCCTCGCCAATGAGCGGGAGCTCGCGGCGGACCTCTCGCACCGCCTGCGCACCCCGCTGACGGTGCTTCGGCTCAACGCGGCCTCGCTGGGGGACGGCCCCGCCGCCGAGCAGACCCGTATCGCGGTGGAGAAGCTGGAACGCGAGGTCGACACGATCATCCGTACCGCCCGTGACGCCAAACCGCAGACCGCCGCGGTCGGCCCCGGCACCGGCTGCGACGCCTCCGAGGTGATCCAGGACCGGATGGCCTTCTGGTCGGCGCTCGCGGAGGACGAGGGGCGCGAGGTGCGGGTCGCGGGGGTGGAGCGGCCGGTGTGGATACCGGTCGCGCGCCCCGAACTGGTCGCCTCGCTCGACGCGTTGCTGGGCAACGTCTTCCGGCACACGCGGGAGGGCGCGGCGTTCGCCGTGGACGTGCACAGCGGCGAGGACGCCGTGATCATCCTGGTCTCGGACGCGGGGGCGGGGATCGCCGATCCTGAGGCCGCGTTGGCGCGGGGTGCGGGGTCGGGGGCCGATGGCTCGACGGGGCTCGGTCTGGACATCGTCCGCCAGCTCGCGGAGTCCACCGGCGGTGATGTGCGTGTCGGGCGGTCCGTCCTTGGCGGTACCGAGGTCCGCATCTGGATCCAGCTGGACGGGCGACGGCCGGTCGCCGGGGGGCGGGGGCACGGGGGGTCCGTACGCCGGCGAAAGCGTGCGGCCGGCGTGCGCTAGGCCTTTGTGCCGGTGCCGGTGCCGGTGCGCCCCGAGTTGGGGCGGGCTGCCCCTGAACCGCCGCTTCGCGGCGGATGTCTCCCACCCACCCACCCATTACCCCGCATGGCTGGGTGGACGAATGGCGCCGTGGAGCTTTGCTGCGGGGTAATCGGGCGGGTGGGTGGGAGAGATCCGCGCGAAGCGCGGGAAGTTCTTCGGTGAGGGGATGGCTCAGGGTGTCGGGCGGGTGGGTGGGAGGAACCGCGCGGAGCGCGGAAAAGGTGTGTGCGGGACGCGTCCGGCAGCCGACCTTTAACCACCCCCGATCGCTCCCTTAAGCGGACCCTAAGATCCAGTGCAGAGCCCGATTTACCCGCAATGTCGCGCCCACGCGAGGCTAACGTGCTGCACGCACCCCCACCCCCCGCACAGCTAAGGCAGGCACGCGATGAGCAGCACGCATCGGCGCACGGTGAGCACCAAGTCCAAGGTCATAGGCGGACTCGTGGCCGCCGGCCTCGTCGGCGGCGGCGCTTTCCTCTTCTCCGGGACGGCCCTCGCGACCAAGGCACCCGCGGACAAGACCCCCGCCAAGGCCGCCGCCCAGGCCAAGTTCGCCCCGTTCGTGGACACTTCGCTCGCCCCCGCGTACGACCTGGTCGACACCGCGGACAAGACCGGCGTCAAGGAGTTCAACCTCGCCTTCATCACCTCCGGCGGCAGCTGCGAGCCCCTGTGGGGCGGCGTCACCGGGCTCGACGACGACAAGGTCGCCTCGCAGATCGAGGCCCTGCGGGCCAAGGGCGGCGACGTACGCGTGTCCTTCGGCGGCGCCGCGGGCTCCGAGCTCGGCCTCAAGTGCGACAGCGCCGACGCGCTTGCCGAGGCGTACGGCAAGGTCATCGACAAGTACAAACTGACGAAGGTCGACTTCGACATCGAGGGCGCCGCGCTCCCCGAGACCGCGGCCAACACCCGCCGCGCGCAGGCCATCGCGCAGCTGCAGAAGGACCACGAGGGTCTGGACGTCTCGTTCACGCTGCCCGTCATGCCCGAGGGCCTGACCCAGCCGGGCGTGGACCTCGTCGCCGACGCCAAGAAGAACGGCGTCAAGGTCTCCGCCGTCAACATCATGGCGATGGACTACGGGCCCTCCTACAGCGGTGACATGGGCCAGTACGCCATCGACGCCGCGACCGCCACGCAGAAGCAGATCAAGGGCGCCCTCGACCTGTCCGACGAGGCGGCCTGGAAGGCCGTCGCGGTCACCCCGATGATCGGCGTGAACGACGTCGCCACCGAGGTCTTCAAGGTCGACGACGCCGAGCAGCTGGTGAAGTTCGCCGAGGAGAAGGGCCTCGGCTGGCTCTCGATGTGGTCGTCGACCCGCGACAAGGCCTGCGAGGGCGGCGCGGGCAACAGCGCGCAGCCGACCTGTTCGTCGGTCGAGCAGGAGCCGCTGGCCTTCACGAAGGCGCTCGGCGCCTACAAGTAGGCCCCGCCCCCCCCGCTGAACCTTCCGAACCACCGCCCCCCACGGCGCCTCGACCGGAACCCCCACGTTCCCCCCACCCGGTCGGGGCGCCCACCTTTTTGTCCCGCACTACCCCTTGGACGCCTTCCACTCCGACGCGTAGTCGTTGAAGATCGCCCGGAGGTGATGCCCGATCTTCAGGTAGTCGAGGTCGTCCAGATTGGCGAGCGACACCCGCACCGACCACTCGGGCCCCTCGAAACCGCCGCCGTTCAGGAGCACCACATGCGTCTGTTCGGCGAGGCGGAACAGCGGGTCGACCGGCTCGTAGTTCTTCTCCAGGAAGTCGGCGAAGTCCTTGCCGTGGACGCGTTCCGCTTCGGCGAGCAGATCCAGCTCGATGTAGTAGCCGGCCCGCTTGGGGTCGTCCGAGATCTTCATCTCGGCGCCCTCCAGGAGCAGGTCGAGCCGCTGCTGCACGATCGCGCGGATGCGCAGCTTGTACGTCTGCCCCTCGTCCAGCATGTCGAAGAGGGAGAAGAGGACCATCATCATCTGCTGGGGGAGCGAGAGACCCGAGGTGTGGTTCAGGGCCACCTGGCGTGAGTCCGCGACCAGACGGTCGATGAACTTGATCTTCTCCGGCTCAAGGGTCAGCGTCCCGTACCGCTTGGCGAGCCGGTCCTTCTCGGCCTGCGGGAGCGCCGCGAGCAGCTCGTCGATGACGTTGTCGTCGTTGAGGCCGATGACGCCGAGCCGCCAGCCCGTGCAGCCGTAGTGCTTGGAGTACGAGTAGACGAGCAGCGTGTTGTGCGGCAGGTCGGCGGCGATGGAGCGGAAGCCCTCGACGAACGTTCCGTACACGTCGTCCGTCACGATCAGCAGGTTCGGGTTGGACGTGGCGACGATCTGCTTGATCTGGTCCGCGACCCGCTGACTCAGCGCGAGCGAGGGTGGGTTGGAGGGGTTGACCAGGCAGAGCATCTTGATGTCGGGGTCCGCGAGCTTGGCCACCTCCTCCTCAGGGTAGCGCCACTCCCGCACGCCCGCCTCGGCGAACATGCTGGCCTGGACGTACGTCACGTCGAACTCGTACGTGTCGAGCTCGGGAATCTCGACGTACGGCGTGAACACCGGCACCATCAGGGCGATCTTGTCGCCCTTGTGCAGGATGCCGTTCTTCATGAGCGAGTCGAAGATGTAGCACATCGCCGCCGTGCCGCCCTCGGTGGCGAACAGGCTCAGATTGCCCGCCGGGGGTTTGTGGTCGAACATCTCGTCGGCGACGTAGCCGCGCACGATCTGCTCGGCGTGCTTCATCATCCGGTCGGGGACCGGGTAGTTGTCGCCGACCGAGCAGTCCGTCAGCTCATGGACGAAGTCGTCCCTGACGAAGCCGAAGCGCTCGACGGCGTACTCGACGCAGCTCTGGAGCAGGTCGATGCCGGGCAGGTCCGGGTGCTGCCGTACGAAGGTGTCGAAGCGGGCGCCCGATCCCGTCCTCTCCGGCATGCCGCCGAGGTTGTCGGCGGTCCAGACGCGGCGGGACTCGGAGAGGGCGAAGTAGCCGAGCGCGTAGAACGCCTCCCGGGGTCCTGTGGCGACCCAGTTGGGGTTGCCGCGGCCCGCGTTGAGCATCTGCGGGATGGACTTCTCCTTCTGTCCCGGCTTGTCGGCCTGCACCGCCTGGGCGATCTGGATGAACTTGTCCTTCAGCTCGAACGGGCTGAGCTGGGCGAACGACTGGATTTCCTCGCGGGTGAAGGTGGTCTTGGGCACGGCTCGTTCCTCACATGCGTACGGGACGGGGGACTCAGTGGTGGAGCAGGACGATGACCGCGCCCCAGATGGTCAGGAGCACGTTGCTGACGGCGTACGGGATCGTGTAGCCGAGCGTCGGGATCTGGGATCGGGACGTTTCGTTGATCGCGCCGATCGCCGCGGTGGTCGTCTGGCCGCCCGCCAGGACGCCCATCAGGATCGGGAAGCGGATCTTCTGGACGTGGTGTCCGAAGAGGAAGCCGACGATCAGCGGGATCACCGTGGCGATCGCGCCGAAGATGAGCAGGCCCCAGCCCGCCGTCGAGAGGCCGGAGGTGAAGCTCGGCCCCGCGTTGATGCCGACGACCGCGACGAAGAGGCAGAGCCCGAGGGTGTCCATGAACCACTGGGCGCCGGGCGGCACGTTTCCGTATGTGGGGTACTTGCCGCGGATCCAGCCGAAGACGAGGCCCATGATCAGCGCGCCCCCGGACGTGGAGAGCGAGATCGGCACGCCGCCCGCCGTCAGCGCGGGGATGCCGATGCAGCCGCCGAGGAAGATGCCGAGGCCCACCCAGATCATGTCGGTGGCGAAGGAGGTCGGCACGGGCTTGCCGAGTTCCTTGCCCGCGGGGTCCACCAGGCGTTTGGGGCCGGTGAGGACCAGGGTGTCGCCGCGCTCCAGCTTCGTGGTCAGGCGGTAGGGGAACTCGGTGCCGGAGCGGTACAGCTTGTCGACGTAGACGCCGACCATGAACGGTTCGCGGCGCAAGTCCCCGATCGTCCGGCCGAGTTGAGCCTTCTCCGAGGCGACGACGTGCAGGGATTCGGTCTGGTAGCCGAGCAGTTCGATGTCGTCGGTCTCGGCGCCGATGTGCGTACGCGGGTCGAACTCGACGAGCGAGCCGCGCAGCGCGCTCAGCGCGACGACATCGCTCTCGCGCAGGGCCGTCCGCTGGTCGTGGTCGAGGATGTTCCCGTCCCTGCGTACGCGGGTGATGTAGAGACGGCGGCCCAGCTCGCGCTGCTGGTTCTCGAAGTCCTCGATGGTGCGTCCCGCGAGGTCGGGGCGCTGGATGGTGTAGGCGCGCAGCACGACCTCGTAGTAGCCCTCGGCCAGGTCGGGATTGTCGCCGGGGGCGTCGAGCTCCTTGGCCAGGGCGGCGGATTCGACCGCGAGATCCTTGCGGTAGAGCTTCGGCAGGACGTTGGCGAGCAGCATCGCGCAGAGGATCGTGCCGAGCGGGTACGTCACCGCGTACCCGATGGCGACCAGGTTCGACTCGCTCTTGACCTGCGCGGAGCTGAGCCCCGGCAGATTGGAGATCGCGTCGCCCGCGACACCGATGACGGCGGACTGGGTGAGCGCCCCGCCGAGCAGCCCCGCCGAGAGCCCCGGCCCGTAGCCGAGCATCGCGGCGAAGGCCCAGCAGACGAGCAGGCCGGTCACACAGACCACGACGGCGTTGAGCACCTGCGGAAGGCCGTCCTTCTTCAGGCCGCGGAAGAACTGCGGGCCGACCTTGTAGCCGAGGGCGAAGAGGAACATCGTGAAGAAGAGGTTCTTCACCGTCCCGTCGATCTCGACCTTGAACTGCGCTCCGAGCAGCAGCCCCGCGATGAGGCAGCCGGTGACCGCGCCGAGGGCGATCGCCTTGTAGCGCAGCTTCCCGAAGAGGAAGCCGATCGCCACGGTGATGAAGACGAGCAACTCGGGATGGGGCTGGAAGATGTTCCGGTTGAGGAAGTCGATCATTTTCTACGCTCCGGGTGTGCGCCGGGACTGCGCCGGATGTGCGCCGGGTGTGCCGCTCTTCAGGTGCCGAGAACGCCGACGAGGATCGGCCCGGTCAGGGGGAGCAGGAAGTTGGAGAGGGCGTAAGTGATCGTGTAGCCGAGCAAGGGGACCGAGCTCTGGGCCACCTGGGTGACGGAGGTGATCGCCGGTGTCGAGCACTGCTGGCCCGCGATGGCGCCGATGAGCAGCGGTTTCTCGATCTTCAGGAGTTTTCGGCCGACGAAGAGCGAGATCGTCGCGGGTACGAGGACCATCGCGATCCCGGCGAACGGAAGCAGCGCCCCGTACTGCTTGAGCAGCGGCCACGCCTGTGGCCCCGAGACGAGCCCCGTACAGGCGATGAAGATCGCCAGGCCCATGTCCTTGAGGGTGTTGGCGGCCTGCGGCGGGAACGCCCCGAAGGTCTGCCTGCGGGAGCGGAACCAGCCGAAGAGCAGCCCGGAGACCAGACAGCCGCCGCCCGTGCCCAGCGACATGGGGACGTCGCCGAAGTGCACGACGACCTGCCCGAGCAGCGAACCGGCCGCGATGCCCAGGCCCAGATAGATGAAGTCGGTGGCGTCGTTCTTGACGACCGCGCCGATCCGCGAGACCAGCTTGTTCAGGCCGGAGCGCGCGCCCACCAGGGTGAGCACGTCACCGCGCCGCACGGTGGTGCCCCCTGCGGCGGGCAGATGCTGGTCACCGCGCAGTACGTCGGTGACGTACACGCCGTCCTTGACGAACTCGGGATGGGCGCGCTGCAACTCCTCCACGCTCAGGCCGTCCGACGACTTCTCGGTGACGGCGACCTGGGCGGTGGCGAGCGGGGTGTCGACGCCGGGGATGCCGGGGGTCTCGGTGCCGATGAGACGGCCCGCCTCGATGGCGTTGGCACGCAGGCCGACGACGAGGACCAGGTCGGAGAGGGTCAGGGCGAGGTCCGGGCGGGGCGTGAGGGCCTTGCTGCCGCGCTTGACGGCCTCGACGGTGACCCGTCCTTCGAGCTCGGACTCCAGGTCGCCGACGGTCCTGCCGTCGGCCGTCGTCACCAGATAGGTGCGGCCGACCATGCCGGGCAGGGCCTGGCGCTCGTCGGACTCCAGGGCTTCGCCCGAGCCGCGCATCTTCTCCCACAGCTCGCGCGAGGCGTCCCGCAGGTTGATGCGCAGCATCATCGGCATGATCTGGCTGGTGTAGAGCACGATGGTGATCAGGCCGAAGAGGTAGCAGACCGTGTACGCGGTGGCGACGTGCCCCTGGTACTGGGTGATCTGGTCCGGGGTGAGCCCGTCGAGCTTGCCGATGGCCTCGGTCGCCGTACCGACGACGGCCGATTCGGTGGCCGCGCCCGCCAGGATGCCCGATGCGGTGCCGACGTCCAGGTCGAAGGCCTTGGCGAGGCCGAGCGCGATGCCCAGGACACAGACGAGTTCGATGGCGCAGAGCGCGAAGAAGCGCAGGCTCTTGCGGTTGAGGTTGGAGAAGAACTGGGGGCCCGCGAGATAGCCGAGGGCGAAGATGAAGAGCGCGAAGAAGATCGTCTTGACGTCGTCGGAGACGACGACCTTGGCCCAGGCGCCGAGCAGCAGCGAGACGATCAGCGTGCCGCAGATGCCGCCCAGGGTGATGGGGCCGACGCGCACCTTGCCGACCAGGTAGCCCAGGGCGAGGCAGACGAACAGCGCGAACTCGGGGTGATCACGGAGTACGCCCACCGGCGCTCACCGTGCCTGATCTATTGCGATATGAGGCATATGGGAAACCTAAGGAGCCGTGCGGCAGCCTGCCACTCGGCTCCTCAGGGAGTACTGCCGCCGTCGGTCAGCTCACGGCGCCGTCCAGCGGCAGCTCACCGGCGGCCGCGACGCCCGCGTACCAGCGGGCGCTGGACTTCGGGACACGGGCCTGGGTCTCGTAGTCGACGTACACCGCGCCGAAGCGCTTGCTGTAGCCGTAGGACCATTCGAAGTTGTCCATCAGGGACCAGAGGTAGTAGCCGCGGACGTCGGCGCCGTCCGTGATGGCCCGGCGGACGGCGGCCAGGTGGCCGTGGAGGTAGGCGATGCGCTCCGGGTCGTGGACCCGGCCCTCCGCGTCGGGCTTGTCGTCGTAGGCGGCGCCGTTCTCGGTGACGTACAGCGGCAGGCCCGGTGCCTCCCGGGTGTAGCGCATGATCAGGTCGTGCAGACCGGTCGGGTCGATGGTCCAGCCCATCTCCGTGCGGTCGCCCGGCGTCTGGTGGAAAGCCACGTCGTCCGAGCCGGGCCACGGGGAGTGGTCGCTCACGCCGTGCCCGTCGTTGCGTGCGTTCGAGGGGTCGTTCTGCGCGGCCGAGACCAGCGCGGGCGTGTAGTAGTTGAGGCCGAGCGCGTCCAGCGGCTGGTGGGCGGCGGCCAGGTCGCCGTCCTGGACGAAGGACCAGTCGGTGATCCGGGCGGTGTCGGTGAGGAGGTCCGCCGGGTAGGCGCCGTGCAGCATCGGGCCGTGGAAGACGCCGTTGGCGAGGTTGTCGATGCGGCGGCGGGCGTCCAGGTCCTCGGGGTTGTCGGAAACCGCCCTGACCACCGAGGAGTTGAGACTCACCGCGACGCGGGCGCGGGCCGGCAGGGCGGCGCGCAGCGCCTGCGTGCCCAGGCCGTGCGCGAGGTTGAGGTGGTGCGCGGCCTGCAGCGCGGCCGCCGGGTCGGTGCGGCCGGGGGCGTGCACGCCGGAGCCGTAGCCCAGGAAGGCGCTGCACCACGGCTCGTTGAGGGTGATCCACGACTCGACGCGGTCACCGAGGGCCTCGGCGACGAAGCCCGCGTACTCGGCGAACCGGTAGGCGGTCTCGCGCGCCGGCCAGCCGCCCGCGTCCTCCAGATCCTGCGGCAGGTCCCAGTGGTAGAGGGTCAGGGCGGGCTTGATGCCCTTGGCGAGCAGCTCGTCGACGAGCCGCCGGTAGAAGTCGAGGCCGCGCTGGACGGCGGGGCCGCGCCCGGTGGGCTGCACCCGCGACCAGGAGACGGAGAAGCGGTAGGCGTTCAGACCGAGGTCCGCCATGAGCGCCACGTCGTCGCGGTAGCGGTGGTAGTGCTCGACGGCCACGTCACCGGTGTCGCCGTCGGCCGTCCTGCCGGGCGTGTGGCTGAAGGTGTCCCAGATGGAGGGGGTGCGGCCGTCCTCGCGTACGGCGCCCTCGATCTGGTACGCGGACGTGGCGGCTCCCCAGAGGAAGTCGGCCGGAAAGGTAATGGGTTCAGGCATGGAAGCGCTCCCATGGGAAGGGGGAAGAAGGAGGGGAAGCAAGGGTGGTGCAGGCGGCCAGGGCCGAGGTGGCGGCGGCTCGACCCTGGCGACGGAAGGGTCCGGAAAGGGCCTCAGCCCTTGACCGCGCCCTGCATGATGCCGCTCACGATCTGCTTGCCGAACAGGATGAACGCGAACAACAGCGGCAGTGTGCCGAGCAACGCGCCCGCCATGATCACCGCCCGGTCCGGGATGTAGCCCGTACCGAGGGAGTTGAGCGCCACCTGCACGGTGGGGTTCGACTGGTTGAGCGCGATGATCGGCCAGAGGAAGTCGTTCCAGGCCATGACGAACGTAAGGAGGCCGAGGACCGCCATCGCGGGCCGCGCCGCCGGGAACACCACGTGCCAGATGATGCGCAGACTGCTCGCGCCGTCCATCCGGGCCGCCTCGATCAGCTCGCTCGGCAGCGCCTGCAGCAGGTACTGCCGCATGAAGAACACGCCGAAGGCGCTCACGAACGTCGGCAGGATCACCGCCTGGAGCTGGTTGGTCCACTGCAGGTCGGCGACCCACAGATAGAGCGGTACGACACTCAGCTGCGGCGGCACCATCATCGTGCCGATCGTCAGGAGGAGCAGCAGACCGCTGAACTTGAACTTCAGCTTGGCGAAGGCGAATCCGGCGATCGTGGAGAACAGCACGGTGCCGATCGTGATGCTGCCCGCCACGATCGTGGTGTTGAGCATCGCGTCACCCAGGCTCGCCTCCGTCCAGGCCCGCTCCAGGTTCTTGAAGAGGTTCCCGCCGAACCACAGGGGCGGCGGTGTCTGGGCGAGCCGCCCGCTCGTGCGCGAGGCCGCGATCGCCGTCCAGATCAGCGGGGCGAGCGAGACGGCCGTGAACAGCGCAAGGACGATGTACGTCACGGGCCCCGCGTGCATCGTGCGGCCGGCCTTGAGCCCCAGGGGGCGGCCTGCCTTCGGGCCCGTGGCGCGGGCGGCCTTCGGGCTCGCGACCACGTCGGTCTGCGGGTCCGCGGCGACGTCGGTCGTCGGGCCCGTGGTGCGGGACTTCATTGGGCCTTCCTCAGACGTCGGGCGATCAGCAGATTGACCGCGGCGATGATCAGCAGGATCGCGAGCATCAGCCAGGCGACGGCCGAGGCCCTGCCCAGATGGCCGTTGATCCAGCCCTGGTCGTACAGATAGAGGCCAAGGGTCTGGAACTGGTGGTCCGCGCCGCCCTTGGACCCGGCCGTGCCGCCGAACAGGAGCGGCTCACCGAAGAGCTGGGTCGCCCCGATGGTCGAGACGACCACCGTGAACAGGATCGTCGGCCGCAGCATCGGGATGGTCACGTGCCGGAACTGCTGCCAGCGCGATGCGCCGTCCAGCGAGGCCGACTCGTACAGATCGTGCGGTACGGCCTGCATCGCCGCCAGGTAGATCAGCGCGTTGTAGCCGGTCCACCGCCAGATGACGATCGAGGACACCGCGAACTGCGAACCCCAGGAGGATTCACGCCAGTTGATCGGGTCGATGCCGATGGACCCGGCCAGCCAGTTGACCATGCCGCCGTCCCACGCGAAGAGCAGCGTGAAGACCAGCGAGGCACTGGCCACCGACGTGGCGTACGGAGCGAGCATCGCCACGCGCCACAGGGTGGAGCCGCGCAGCTTGTAGTTGAGCAGATGCGCGATGCCGAGGGCGATGGCCAGCTGGGGGACGGTGGAGATGATGCCGATGGTGAAGGTGTTGCCGAGCGCGTTCCAGAAGTATTCGCTCTGCAGCAGGTTGGTGTAGTTCTCCAGGCCGAGCCAGGTGCTGTCGTCGAGGTTCGTCAGCTCCAGGCGGTGCAGCGAGGCCCAGCCGGTGTAGAGCAGCGGGAACAGGCCGAAGGCACCGAAGAACAGGAAGAACGGCGCGACGAAGACATACGGCGACGCCTTTATGTCCCAGCGGTACAGGCGACTGCGCCACGAGGACGTGGGGGAGCCCTTGCGGGTCCCGGACGCGGCCGGGGCCGCGTCCCCTTCAGGGGACGCGGTCTCGGCGTACTCAGTGGTCTCGGACATGCGCGTCACTGTCCCAGAACATCCTTGATCTCCTTCTGCGCGGCCTCCCAGCCCTCAGCCGGAGACTTGCCCTGCTGCTCCACCTGGAGCACACCGATGTCCGTGATGGACTGGCCGATCTGGGCGTCCTTCAGGCCGTAGATGGCCGAAGGGGTGTTCTTCGCGATGTCGGCGTAGATCTCCGTGATGGGCGCGTCGTTGAAGTACGCCTTGGTGGCGGGCGACGGCTTCAGCGTGTCGTACGCCGACGGGGTGGAGGGGAAGCTGGCCTGCTTGGCGAAGACCTTCGCGAGCTGCTCGGGCTGGGTCAGCCAGACGGCGAGCTCGGTCGCCTCCTTCTTGTGCTTGCCCGCGCTCGGCACGCCCAGGAACGTTCCGCCCCAGTTGCCGTCGGCCGGAGCCTTGGCCATGTCCCACTGGCCCTTGCCCTCCGGGCCGGTCTTCTCCTGGATGTAGCCGGCCATCCACGCCGGGCAGGCCACGGTGGCGAACTTGGCGTTGGCGAAGCCCTGGTCCCACGTCGGGTCGAATTGCTTGAGCTTGGCCGACATGTCGCCCTTGGCGACCTTCATGGCCGCGTCCCAGGCGTCCTTGCGGCCCTGGCTGTCCTCGTAGATCTCCTTGCCGCTCTTGTCGTAGTACCGCTCGGTGGCACCGGCGAAGACGGCGTTGTAGACGCTGGAGGCGGAGTCCACGAACTTGGTGCCCTTGGGCGCCTTCTTCATGTACTTGTCGCCGAGCGCGACGTACTTGTTCCAGTCGCCGGACCACTCCTTGGCGAGCTCCTCGCGGTCGGTGGGCAGACCGGCCTTCTTGAAGAGGTCCTTGCGGTAGCAGAGCGCGGTCGGGCCGATGTCGACGCCGAGGCCGACCGTCTTGCCGTCCTCGGTCGTGGCCTGCTTCCACTTCCAGTCGAGGTACGTGGACTTGTCCACGCCCTCGGCCTTGCTCAGGTCCTCGAACTTGGCGCCCTGGGTCTGCACGACCTCGGTGATGTTGCTGACTTCGATGGCGGCGACGTCGTTCACGCCGGCGCCCGACTGGAGCTGGGTGAGCAGCTTCGGGTAGTAGGCGTCGTTCCGCTCGATCACGTTCTCTTTGATCTTGATGTTCGGGTGCGACTTCTCGTACTCGTCGTAGAGCCCTGCCTGCTTCAGGCCAAGGACACCGAACGTGCCGACATTGAGCGTGACCTTGCCGTCGCCGCCCTCCGAACTGCTGTCGTCGTCGCTGGAACAACCGGCCAGCAGGCTTGTTGCCAGCGCGGTCACGGCCGCGAAGGCCACCAGCCGACCGGGTCGGCGATAACTCGTGCGCATTACGTCCTCCTGTTGCCTGACGTGCCGACCCCCCGGCCAACTGCACTTCTTGCCCCGTTGCTTGACTCTTCGGCTCGGGCGGGGAACGTGCGGGATGTGTACGTGTCAGGTACTGTGGGAGCGCTCCCACAAGTGATGAGTTGAAGAGTCGTAGCTTGAAGCGGGGGTGTCAAGGGACCGGACAGAGAGATATGTCTTCAGTTATCGGGCTGTTACGAGGACGCCCGCATGATCGGCCCTTCTGCCCGGCAAAGATCAGGCTGTTACATTCCTCTACATTCCTCGCCGGGGGAAGTGCGACGGGAGGCGGACAATGGCAGCTCACGGGGCACGCAGCCGCAGTGGCGGGCGACCGACCCTGGAGGAGGTCGCCGCGCGGGCGGGAGTGGGCCGCGGGACGGTGTCCCGGGTGATCAACGGATCGCCGCGGGTGAGCGAGGCGACCCGCACGGCGGTCGAGGCCGCCGTCGCGGAACTCGGTTACGTCCCGAACACGGCGGCCCGCGCGCTGGCCGCCAACCGCACCGACGCCATCGCCCTGGTCGTGCCCGAGCCCGAGACGCGGTTCTTTGCCGAGCCGTACTTCTCCGACGTCCTGCGCGGTGTCGGGGCGGAGCTCGGCGAGACGGAGATGCAACTCCTGCTGATCTTCGCCGGGAACGACCGCAGGCGCCAGCGCCTGGCCCAGTACCTCGCGGCCCACCGCGTCGACGGGGTCCTCCTGGTCTCGGTGCACGCCGACGACCCGCTGCCCGACCTCCTGTCCCAGCTGGAGATCCCCGCGGTGATCAGCGGCCGCCGCTCGGCCGACGAGGCGCTGCCCTCGGTCGACTCCGACAACTTCGCGGGCGCGCACTCGGCGGTGGAGCATCTCCTGGGGCGCGGCCGCACGTGTATAGCCACCATCACGGGCCGCCTGGACGTCTACGGCGCCCAGCGCCGCCTCGACGGCTACCGCGCCGCCCTGGCGGACGCGGGCCACCGGGTGGACGAGAGCCTCATCGCGCCGGGCGACTTCACGGAGGAGGGCGGCCGCCGGGCGATGACGGAGCTGCTCGCCGCCCACCCCGGCGTGGACGCGGTGTTCGCCGGCTCGGACGTGATGGCCGCGGGCGCCCGCCAGGTGCTGCGCGAGGCCGGGCGCCGGATACCCGACGACGTGGCCCTTGTCGGCTTCGACGACTCGGCGATCGCCCGCCACATGGACCCGCCGCTCACCAGCGTGCGCCAGCCGATCGAGGAGATGGGCCGCGCGATGATCGACCTCCTGCTCGCCGAGATCGCCGACGACCGCCCCGCATCCGCCCGACGCCTGGAACACCGCCAGCTGGTCCTGCCGACGGAACTGGTGGAGCGGGCCTCGTCCTGAGGGCCCCTGGAACGACAAACGGGCCGTCGGCGCGGGAGGCGACCTACGACCCGTGCGCCCCGGGGGTCCGTACCGACACGGCCCCCGAAGCGCCACCTGCACTGTGCCCCGCCCCGCACACGGGCGGGAAGGGTGTGCGCGGGTCCATCGCGGGGACGGCGTTCACGCCCCGTGTGAGGAAGCCGCCGTCGTCAGCTCCGCGATCCGACGCGGCCCCGCAGGGCGTGCACAGCGGTCATGGTCGCGGCCAGCCAGAAGCATCCGCCGGACACGGCCGTCGACGCCGGGGAACCGAAGGCCAGACCGAGGACGCACACAAGGGCGCCGGCACCGACCCCGGCGACGACGGACGGCGCATCACGCCAGGGAGGCATCACGGGCCTGCCCGCGACCATCGTGATGCCCGCCGCCAGGACCACCATCAGGGCCCCGCTGTAGATGAGCCACGTGCTGCTCAAGACCGTTCTCCACTCCTTCGTGCCGTTTTGCTGCATGCAGTATCCGCCGGAGTGCTGGCCGGAGACGAAGGTCCGCGACACGAAGAAGGCCCGGTCCGCTTTCGCGGACCGGGCCTTGATCATTCAGGGTGAGTGACGGGACTTGAACCCGCGGCCACCTGGACCACAACCAGGTGCTCTACCAACTGAGCTACACCCACCATGTCCGGTCGTTTTTCGTTCTTCCGACCGGCCGAGAAAAAGTGTACAGGGTCCGAAGGGGTGCTCGCGCACGCGTTTTCCGGACCCCGTACAGAGCGGTTCCGCGGAGGCTACTCCGCAGGCAGCACGTGCTTGGCCGCGATGGTTTTCGCGGTGTCCGAGTCCGGCCCGGGCTGCGGCACGAAGATCGCCTCGCGGTAGTAGCGCAGCTCGGCGATGGACTCGCGGATGTCGGCCAGGGCCCGGTGGTTGCCGTTCTTGTCCGGGCTGTTGAAGTACGCCCGGGGGTACCACCGCCGGGCCAGTTCCTTGATCGAGGAGACGTCGACGATGCGGTAGTGGAGGAACTCCTCCAGCGTCCCCATGTCGCGCAGCAGGAAGCCCCGGTCGGTGCCGACGGAGTTCCCGCAGAGCGGAGCCTTGCGCGGCTCCTTGACGTGCTCACGTACGTACGCGAGGACCTGCGCCTCGGCGTCGGCCAGGGTCGTGCCCGCGGCCAGCTCGTCGAGGAGCCCCGAGGTGGTGTGCATTTTGCGCACCACCTCGGGCATGGTCTCCAGCGCCGCGTCCGGCGGGCGGATCACGATGTCCACACCTTCGCCGAGCACGTTCAGTTCCGAGTCGGTGACCAGTGCGGCCACCTCGATAAGTGCGTCATCCGCCAGCGAGAGCCCGGTCATCTCGCAGTCGATCCACACCATGCGATCGTTCATGCGTCTTACCCTACGGCGCACTCCTCTGGCCGGGCAGTGGCGGACGGCCTGGCGCGTACAGATCCGAGTACGGCTTTCCCGGATCCGCGGGCAGCGAGGTCGAGGGACCGAGCGCACTCGCGGCAGCCGTACGCCGGGTCTGCGACGGTACGGGCCCGCCTTCGGCGTTCACCGACGGCGCGGCGGGCACGGGCGCCGGGGATTCGAGCAGGGCCCGCTCACCCCCCTGCGGCCTGCGGGCGCGGTAAGCGGCCCGATAGGCGGCGGGCGAAGAGCCCAGCTGACGGCGGAAGTGACCGCGCAGGGCCACGGGCGAGCGGAAGCCGCAGCGACCCGCTACCTCGTCGACGGAGTAGTCGGAGGTCTCGAGCAGCCGCTGTGCCTGCAGTACGCGCTGAGTGATCAGCCACTGCAGGGGAGCGCTCCCGGTGAGCGAGCGGAACCTGCGGTCGAAGGTGCGCCTGCTCATGTACGCGCGCGCGGCCAGGGTCTCCACGTCGAACTGCTCGTGGAGATGCTCCAGGGCCCAGGCGACGACCTCGGCGAGCGGGTCGGCGCCGATCTCCTCTGGTAAAGACCTGTCGAGATAGCGCTCCTGGCCGCCGGCCCGGCGCGGAGGCACGACGAGCCTGCGGGCGAGCGCGCCCGCCGCTTCGTTGCCGTGGTCCGTCCGCACGATGTGCAGGCACAGATCAATTCCGGCCGCGGTCCCCGCGCTCGTGAGCACGTCTCCGTCGTCGACGAAGAGCTCACGCGGGTCCACGTGTACGGACGGATATCGCTTGGCCAGCGTCGGTGCGTACATCCAGTGCGTGGTCGCCGGACGGCCGTCGAGCAGGCCGGCCGCGGCGAGCACGAAGGCTCCGGTGCAGAGCCCCACGATGCGGGCGCCCTCTTCGTGTGCGCGGCGCAGCGCGTCGAGTGCTTCCGGCGGCGGCGGCGATGTGATCGACCGCCAGGCCGGCACCACGACGGTGCCCGCGCGCCCTATGGCCTCCAGGCCATGCGGCGCGGTGAGTTCGAGCCCCCCGGTCGTACGCAGCGGCCCCTCTTCACCGGCGCAGACAAGCAGCCGGTAACGCGGAACCCCGGCGTCCTGCCGGTCGATCCCGAACACGGAGAGCGGTATGGAACTCTCGAAGATGGGGCCACCGCTGAACAGCAGCACCGCGACAATCTCCCTGCGGCGGCGTCCGGAAAGCTTCCGCGACGCGGCTTCTTGCACGGCAGTGGAGTCGTGGCTCATGGTGCTAAGCCCCCCTCGGTCGTCGCGGCTCCCTGTTCTTGGCCTGTTCTGTTTTTGCTTTGTTTGCTGTGCTTTCTGCGGGCTCTGCGTTCCCGGCGCTCTTGGCGTTCCTGTCGGACCTGTCGCTCCTGCACGTTTCCCCTCGGTCCTCCACCAGTCCCCCGCCGTAATACAGTCATGATCGAATCTACTGCGTCCCGTGCTGCCGGGGTGACCAGTTAAGGACCCGGCACTATGTCGACATGGCAACTTGGCGTGAAGCAGTCGATCACGAAGCGTTGCACTCACGGGCGTTGCTGGGAAGTGCGCCTCGCCTCCGTGGCCGGTCCCCGTAGGGTTCAGGCGGCCTCCGCATGCCTTTCAGCCCTGGTGGGACCAGGGTTGGGTACCCCTTCGGCCAAGGAATGCATGGCCATAGGAAGTTGGCTGAAAAGCAACGGGGGAGTACGCGCGAATCGGTCAGCCCCCCGGCGTAGACCCACCAGCATGCCGACCGCTCCTGTGCGCCCCCGCGCCCGTCCGTCCGTGCCGTCCGCGGCGGTCGTCGTCCTGCTCCTCGACCGGCCGTGCCGCCCCCCGCTCCGCCCCCCGCTCCGACTGTCGCAGGAGCAGCCGGCAGACCCCCGTCACGGCCACGAGGCCCAGGGCCGCCCCCGCGGCGCCTGCCAGTGATGTCCCGTACCCCACCAGGACGACGGGAACCAGGACGCAGCTGAACGCGGCCCAGCGCACGACGTCGCTCGCCGAGTCCTGCGCGGGAGTGGGAGGCGTCCCCTCGGCGCGTGGCGCCGGGACAGCGCCGCGCGGACGCTCGTGCGCCCCCTGCGGCTGGCGCCGGTGGCCCTGCGCCCCGGCTCGCGAGGACGGCGTCACTCGTGAGGATGTCGTGACTCTTGAGGGTGGCGTGACTTTTGAGGAGGCTGACGGCGGTCCAGGCACGGCGGGCTCCCTGTGGCGGTGGCGTACCGGAGTTCAACGCGTGGTCGCCCGGCCGGTCACTGGCGTAGACCTGGTGGCCGACGGCAGACCACGCGAGCGGGTGCCCAAACCGCCTGTACCAGGCAGCAACCATTGCCATACGGGCGCTGCTCATGCATGCTCCGGTGAACGCCGTGAGGCTCCCGCAGGGCCGATAGCAAGCTCTGGGCAGGAGAGGAGTGTCGCCGTACCCTTGGGGGTATGGGGTTGGGAAGATGATTCCCGGACACAGCTCCGGTGGTTGTCGCCGCTCCTCCTCGTCCCTGCCCGATCCTGTCCGTTCTGCTCCACACTGCGCCGTACGACCCGAACAGAGCCGACCCTCCCACAGAGGACTCCTTCGCCGAGACACCCATGGCCGGTCACGAATTCTCCGAACCCCCAGCGGACCGCAAGCGGCAGGTCGCCGATCCCACGGCGACCCCCCAGGCGGCGGAAGAACCACGTCATTCCTGCGATCCGGCCTTCCGGCACGGTGTCGTCGTCGGTTTCGACGGCTCGACATCGAGTGAGCGCGCGCTCTCGTACGCGATCGGCATGGCCCATCGCTCCGGATCCGGCCTGATCATCGTGCATGTCGCCAACAGACTTCCCACCACGGTGTGGGCGGGCTGTGAGCCGCCGGTGTTCGTCGACGTGCCGGACCATCGCACGGAAGTGCTCGGCCTCGAACTGGCGTGTGCGGACTATCTGGCCGAGGTGCCGTGGATCCTCGTCGAGCGCGGCGGCGACATCTGCCACGAACTCGAAGAGGTCGGCCGCGAGTACTCCGCGGACGCGATCGTCGTCGGGTCGACGCACGGGATCGTGGGGCGCATCTTCGGCTCGGTCGCGGGCCGGCTCGCGCGCCGTGCGCAACGGCCCGTGGTGGTCATTCCGTAACGCTCTTCCGTCCCAGGTGGGACAGGGGTGGCGGGGCGTCAACTTCCTTCCCGTGTAGATAAATCTACTCGTGCGTACAGGTGGGTTGCGCCCTTGTGAAGGGTACGAACAAGGGGCACGACCCCCTGCCGACCGTGGAGTGACGGCCACCGGCTGAGGCAGGCGTGGGACGGGGGAATGGGCGCCCCCGCCCCTTGAAGAACGACCCCTCGCGCGTTTGGTGGCACGCGCGAGGGGTCGTTCATGTCCGGGCGTTCATGTCTGCGGCGGCCCTGTCTGCGGCGACAGAGCGGCCGTGGCTACTCGACCGTGACGGACTTCGCCAGGTTGCGGGGCTTGTCGATGTCGCGGCCCAGGGCCAATGCCGTGTGGTAGGCGAGGAGTTGGAGCGGGATGCCCATCAGGATCGGGTCGAGCTCGTTCTCGTTCTTCGGGACCAGGATGGTCTGGTCGGCCTTCTCCTGCTCCTGGTGCGCGACCGCGAGGATCTGGCCGCTGCGGGCCTTGATCTCTTCGAGGGCGGCGCGGTTTTTCTCCAGGAGGTCGTCGTCCGGGACGATCGCGACCGTCGGAAGGGCCGGCTCGATGAGGGCGAGCGGGCCGTGCTTGAGCTCGGACGCGGGGTAGGCCTCGGCGTGGATGTACGAGACCTCCTTGAGCTTCAGGGAGGCCTCGCGGGCCACGGGGTAGCCGCGTACGCGCCCGATGAAGAGCATCGAGCGGGCGTCCGCGTACTTCTTGGCGATCTTCTTGATCTCGTCCTCCTGCTTGAGGATCTCCGAGATCTGGCCGGGCAGCCTGCGCAGGCCCTCGATGATCCGCTTGCCGTCGGAGACCGACAGGTCACGGATGCGGCCCAGGTGCAGGGCGAGCAGGCCGAAGGCGACCGTGGTGTTGGTGAAGCACTTGGTCGAGACGACGCAGACCTCCGGGCCCGCGTGGACGTACACGCCCGCGTCGGCCTCGCGGGCGATCGCGGAGCCGACGACGTTCACCACGCCCAGGACGCGGGCACCCTTGCGCTTCAGCTCCTGGACGGCGGCGAGCACGTCGTACGTCTCGCCGGACTGGGAGACGGCGATGTAGAGGGTGTCGGGGTCCACGACCGGGTTGCGGTAGCGGAACTCGCTCGCCGGCTCCGCGTCCGCGGGGATGCGGGCCAGCTCCTCGATCATCTGGGCGCCGATCATGCCCGCGTGGTACGAGGTGCCGCAGCCGAGGATCTTGACGCGGCGCACCTTGCGGGCGTCGTGCGCGTCGAGGTTCAGGCCGCCGAGGTGCACGGTGGAGAAGCGGTCGTCGATGCGGCCGCGCAGGACGCGGTCCACGGCGTCGGGCTGCTCGAAGATCTCCTTGTGCATGTACGTGTCGTGGCCGCCCATGTCGTACGACTCGGCCTCCCACTCCACGGTGGTCGGCGAGGCCGTCGTGCGGGAGCCCTCGGTGGTGTACGTGCGGTAGTCGTCGGCCTTGATGGTGGCCATCTCGCCGTCGTCGAGGGTGACGACCTGGCGGGTGTGCGAGACGAGCGCGGCGACGTCCGAGGCGACGAACATCTCCTTCTCGCCGATGCCCAGGACCACGGGGGAGCCGTTGCGGGCGACGACGATGCGGTCGTTGAAGTCGGCGTGCAGGACGGCGATGCCGTACGTGCCCTCGACGTGGCGCAGGGCCTCGCGGACCTTCTCCTCCAGCTTGTCCGCCTGCGAGCGGGCGATGAGGTGGGTGAGGACCTCGGTGTCGGTCTCGGAGAGGAACTCGACGCCGTCGGCGGTGAGCTTGGCGCGCAGCTCGGAGGCGTTGTCGATGATGCCGTTGTGGACGACGGCGACCTTGTCGTCACCCGACATGTGCGGGTGGGCGTTCTCGTCGGAGGGGGCGCCGTGGGTGGCCCAGCGGGTGTGGGCGATGCCGGTGGTGCCCTTGAAGCGGGCGGGCACCCTGGCCTCCAGGTCGCGGACGCGGCCCTTTGCCTTGACCATCTTCAGGCCGGAGGCCTTGGGGCTGGTGATGACGACGCCCGCGGAGTCGTAGCCGCGGTACTCCAGGCGCTGGAGGCCCTCCAAGAGGAGGGGGGCCACGTCACGCTTGCCGATATAACCGACGATTCCGCACATAGAGGGTGTCCTAGCCGTAAGAGGGTGATGGTCAGCCGTAGATCATGCGGCGCAACTGCCGGAGCGTGAGCTCGGGCGGCGAGACCGCGCGGTAGCCGAGGTCCGCCGAGATCTGTTCGAAGATCGCCGCGTTCAGCAGGCCCTGACCCTGCAGTTCGCGGTGGCGGCGACGGACGAACTCTTCGGTCGTCTCGTCGAAGTAGGCGAGCACGTCCTGGATGACCCGCAGCGCTTCGCCCCGCTGGAGCGGGGTGCTGCGGGTGAGGTGATCCACCAGGTCGTCGTGCATTCGTTGATCCTGAAGGAATAGCCCTCCAGGTGCAACAATCCTGCCCGGAATCGGGCAGGAGTGCGGCGAAAAGGAGCGAAAATAAGCCCCGGCGGCTTACATGCGCTTCAGGATCGCCTGCTTGGCGAGGGAGAACTCCTCGTCGGTGAGTATCCCGTCCTTGTGCAGTTCGCCCAGCTCGCGCAGCCGGCGCAGCAGCGCGTCGTGATCGTCCTCGGCCGGGACGGCGGGCGCGGGCGCGGCCTGCGCCGTCAGGGCGGGGGGTGCGTCCGAGGACTCCGCAGGCGCCCCCGCCGGATGCGGCAGCCTGACCTGTACCGCCGCCGCCACCAGCGCCATCAGGGGGTCCTTCTTGAAGCCCCACAGCTCGACCGAGTTCGGGTCGTACTTCGGGGGTGCCTTGGTGGGCGAGTGCCGCACGGTGAAGCGGAGATAGCCGTTCTCCAGGCCCACCGCGGGCTGCCACTCAACCGCCGCGACGTCGGCGAGGGCCAGCATGCGCGTGCCGGACGCCGACTTCGCCTCCTCCGTCTTCCAGTTCCACTCCAGGCGGATGTGCTCACCGTCGAAGCTCGCCGTGCCGTCCCCCGCAGACACCGAGAGCGGCACCGACGGGCCCGGCAGCAGATAGCTGTCGCAGGACACGGGCGGCACCTGCTCGAGCAGCAGCGCGTTGCGGACCTCGTCCACGACGTACTCCGCGACCCCGTAGCGGTCGGACTCCACCGTCAGCTGGTACGGATCCTCCGCTTCCCCCAGCTTGCCGCCGGCGGCCTGAAGCAGCGGGTCCGCGCCGTCCCGCAGACGGAGCCTCAGGCGCCCCGTCTTCTTGCCCTGTTCGAAGGCGATGCCCGCCAATGCGGCCAGCGGCACGGCCAGTTCTCCCAGCGACTTGCGCAGCAGAGGGACGTTCTTGTCGCGTCCCGGCACAAGGCGCAGCGTCTCTCCGTCGAAGGTCCAGGTCCCGTCGCGCTGGATGATTTCCGCCATGCGACGATTCTTCCATCGGCAGGCCGCGGAAGTGGTCTACACCCTTGACCCGCCACGGGGCGCACGGTACCCATGGTGACCGTTCGATTGCGATGCACCACAGTGACGGCCCGTCGAAGGGACCCGCTCGTGAGACAGCACCACAGATCGACCCGTCTGTTCGGCTCGCTGCTGCTCGTCGCCGCGGCCGGATTCTCGTCCGTGGCCGCTGCACCCGGCGGCGGAAGCGGCTTGCAGGAGGCAGCCACGGCCACCACCCCGACCCCGCTCGGCCAGGTCATCCCGGCCCCGGCCTCCGCCGACCCCGGCGGCTCCCCGTACGAGATCAGCTCCAAGACCCGCATCCGGGTCGACGACTCGCGCGACGCGCACCGGATCGGCAGCTATCTGGCGGACGTCCTGCGTCCCTCGACCGGTTACTCCCTGAAGGTCACCGACGACGGCGGCCGCGACGGCATCCGGCTGCGCCTCGACTCCAAGGACAAGTCCCTGGGCGCCGAGGGCTACCGCCTGGAGTCCAAGCGCGGTTCCGTCACCATCACGGCCCGCAAGGCCGCGGGGCTCTTCTACGGCGTCCAGACGCTGCGCCAGCAACTGCCCGCTGCCGCCGAGAAGAGGACGAAGCAGAAGGGCCCCTGGCTGGTCGCCGGCGGCACCATCGAGGACTCGCCCCGCTACGAGCACCGCGGCGCGATGCTCGACGTGTCGCGGCACTTCTTCTCGGTCGACAAGGTCAAGCGCTACATCGACCAGATGTCGCTCTACAAGGTCAACAAGCTGCACCTGCACCTGAGCGACGACCAGGGCTGGCGCATCGCCATCGACTCCTGGCCCAAGCTCGCCACGTACGGCGGCTCCACGCAGGTCGGCGGCGGCAAGGGCGGCTACTACACGAAGGCCCAGTACAAGGACATCGTCAAGTACGCGGCATCGCGGCAGCTCGAAGTGATCCCCGAGATCGACATGCCGGGTCACACGAATGCCGCACTGGCCTCGTACGCCGAGCTGAACTGCGACGGCGTCGCGCCCCCGCTCTACACCGGCACCGAGGTCGGCTTCAGCTCGCTGTGCGTGAAGAAGGGCGTGACGTACGACTTCGTGGACGACGTCATCCGCGAGATCGCCGCCCTGACACCCGGCAAGTACATCCACATCGGCGGTGACGAGGCGCACTCCACCAGCCACGAGGACTACGTGACCTTCATGAACAAGGTCCAGCCCGTGGTCGCCAAGTACGGCAAGACGGTGGTCGGCTGGCACCAGCTGACCGGCGCCACGCCCGTCAAGGGCGCCCTCGCGCAGTACTGGGGCTACGACGCCACCGGCGCCGCCGAGCGCGAGCAGGTGGTGAACGCGGCGAAGAAGGGCACGAAGCTGGTCCTCTCGCCCGCCGACCGCTCGTACCTCGACATGAAGTACGACAAGAACACCCCGCTCGGCCTGTCCTGGGCGGGCTACGTCTCGGTGCAGCGCAGCTACGACTGGAACCCGGGGACGTACCTCGCGGGCGCGCCCGCGGACTCGATCCAGGGTGTCGAGGCGGAACTGTGGTCGGAGACGCTCTCGACATCGGCGCACATCGAGTACATGGCGTTCCCGCGTCTTCCGGGCATCGCCGAGCTCGGCTGGTCGCCCGCGTCGACGCACGACTGGGACACCTACAAGCAGCGGCTCGCGGAGCAGGGGCCGCGCTGGGACGCCCTCGGCATCGGGTACTACAAGTCGCCCGAGGTGCCGTGGCCGTCGAAGTAACTGCCTGAGCACGTGAGAGTGGGGCTCCCGGGGACCGTCCCGGGAGCCCCACTCGGCTTATGGGGGTGTGCTTACGCGATCGGGTTCTTCAGCGTCCCGACCAGCTGCAGCGCGCCCGCCGGATCGGCGAGGTCCACCATCTGTTCGTTGTCCCGCAGCTGGAGCCGGTTCAGGCAGGACCGGGCGAACTCGGGGGCGAACATGTCGTACTGCTTGAACTTGTCGGCCAGTTGGGGCGTGGCCTCCTGGTACGACGTGACGCATTCGGCGACGGCACCCCAGAACGTCTCCTCGTCGACCAGGCCCTCGGTGACGAGGTTCGCCGACAGGAAGCGCAAGAAGCAGTCGAAGACGTCCGTGAAGATCGACAGGAGTTTCTGGTCGTCGGGGACCTCGACCCGCAGCCGCTCGACCGCGGGCGGAAGCACCGCGTCCGGGTCCATGACCGCGATCTCCTCGGCGATGTCCTTGAAGATCGCCCGCTGTACGACGCCGTCCTTCAGGACCAGGATGACGTTCTCGCCGTGCGGCATGTAGACGAGGTCGTACATGTAGAAGCTGTGCAGGAGCGGCGTCAGGTAGGCGTGCAGATAGCCGCGCAGCCACTCGGCGGGGGTGAGGCCCGAGCGCTCGATGAGGGCGCCCGCGAAGGACGCGCCCTCAAGGTCGGTGTGCAACAGCGAGGCCATCGTGGCCAGCTGCTCGCCCTCCCCGAGGGACGGGACAGGGCTCTCGCGCCACAGGGCCGCGAGCATTTTGCGGTACGGGGAGTAGCGGTCGGTCGCGGCCTCGTACTCCAGGTGGCGATAGCCGACGGCCGCGCGCTCGCGGATGATCGTGAGGCCGGTCGACTTCAGGGTCTCGTCGCCGTCGATGAGGCCCGCGAGCCAGTCGTTGATCGCCGGGGTCGCCTCCATGTACGCGGCCGAGAGCCCGCGCATGAAGCCCATGTTGATGACCGACAGGGCCGTTTTGACGTAGTGCTTGGCCGGGTCGCTCTTGTTGAAGAACGTACGGATCGACTGCTGGGCCAGGTACTCGTCGTCACCCTCGCCCAGGCAGACCAGGTGCCGTTGGGCGACCTCGGCCGCGAAGGTCACCGACAGCTTGTTCCACCACTGCCAGGGGTGGGCCGGGATCAGCAGGTAGTCCTCGGGGTCCAGGCCCTGGTCACGGAGTTTGCGGTCGAAGCGGTCCAGGGTCTCCTGGCCGAGCTCGGCCCGCAGGAACGACTCGTAGTCGATGCCGGCGCCCGCGGTGAACGCGGCCCGCTCCTTGCGCGCGGCCAGCCACACCAGGCGTACGGCGCTCGCGGTCTCGGGAGCGTACGAGAGGTACTCGTGCACGCCGAAGCCGAGCCGGCCGTTGTTGGCGACGAAGCACGGGTGGCCCTCGGTCATGCCGGTCTCGATCTCCTGGAAACCGGAGCGGGAGAGCTCGGCGGCCGGGATCGCGGGCTTGGTCAGTTTGTAGCAGGTGCCGGAGAGGGTGGAGGAGATCTCCTCCAGGTAGACCGGCAGGATCTCGTCGCTCAGGCCCAGTGCCGTGCGCAGCTCGATGAAGAAGTCGAGGGCGTTCAGCGGGAGTTCGGTGCCGTCGCGGTGCCGCGATATGGAGTCGGCGTCGACCTGCCAGTGGTCCAGGCGCAGGCGCTTGGCGGTGAAGCGGTAGCGGGTCAGGGCGTCGTCGCTGCGGATGACGTATTTGTCGTCGCCCAGTGGCTCCGGGGTGAAGAGTCGCTCGTGGGAGAACTCCGCGATGGCTTTGCGGATGAGGAGGCGGTTGGCCTGCTCCCAGCGCTCGGGGGAGAGGTGCGCCGTTGCGTCGGACAGGGTCATATCGCCGATTCCCTTTCGCGTACTGCTGTTTCGAACTGGTCGCGGGTGCAGAAGCTCAGCAGAGCTCTTTTCTCCGGCTTCTGGATGACTTGGGACGCGCGGAACCCGACGGCCTCGTTGAGGGCGTGCACGGCCGTGTTGTCGATGTCGGGCTCGACCACCACGCGGGCGGTCGCCGGGTCGGCGAAGAGCGTCGCCATGACCTTGGTGATCACGTCCCGGGTGAAGCCGGGGATGCGCACGTCGGACGGCGCGGTGAGGAAGTGCATGCCCACGTCACCGGGCTCGGGGTCGTAGAGCCCGACCAGTTCGACGTATCTGGGGTCGTAGCGCTCCATCAGGAAGGCGGGAACGCCGTCGTGCAGGCCGATGAAGGCGTCGTGGTGCTCGTGGGCGGCGATCGCCATGTACTCGCGCTCGACGTCCGGGAGCGTGGCCTCCTGCATCATCCAGAACGAGGCTTTGGGGTGGGTGACCCAGCCGTGCAGGAGTTCGGCGTCCTTCATCGGGTCGAGGGGGCGGAGGGTCAGCTCCGGGGCGGTGGTCATACGGAGAACTCCTGGAACGCGATGGACTTCTCGACGGGGTAGTACTCCGCGCCGAGCAGCTCACCGATGATGTACGCGTTGCGGTAGGGGCCCATGCCCAGGTCGGGGCTGGTCAGCGAGTGGCTGTGCACGGCACCGTTCTGCAGGAAGATGCCGCGCCCCGTGGTGTCGATCGAGTAGTTGCGGGCGACCTCGAAGCGGCCGCGGCCGTCCCAGCGGATGCGGTCGCGCACCGGCTCCAGGAAGTCGGGCGTGGCGTACTGGTAGCCGGTGGCCAGGACCAGGCCCTCGGACTCCAGCTCGAAGTCCTTGCCCTGCTCGTCCTGGCGCAGGCCCAGGGTGTAGGTGCCGTTCTCGTGACGCGCGCTCTGCAGCGAGGAGTTGGTGAGAAGGCGCGTCGGCACCGGGCCGCCGAGGTTCTTCTGGTAGAGCAGGTCGAAGATGTCGTTGATCAGGTCGCCGTCGATGCCCTTGAAGAGCGTCTTCTGCTGGTCCTGGAGGCGGTAGCGGGTCGCTTCCGGCAGCGCGTGGAAGTAGTCGACGTACTCCGGAGAGGTCATCTCCAGGGTCAGCTTCGTGTACTCCAGGGGGAAGAAGCGCGGGGAGCGCGTGACCCAGTTGAGCTTGTAGCCGTGGACGTCGATCTCGCTCAGGAGGTCGTAGTAGATCTCGGCGGCGGACTGGCCGCTGCCGACGAGCGTGATCGACTCCTTCTGCTGGAGCTCCGCCTTGCTCTGCAGATAGCGGGAGTTGTGGATGAAGTCGCCGCCGAGGTCCGCGCACGCCTCGGGGATGTGCGGCGGGGTGCCGGTCCCCAGGACGAGGTGGCGGGCGCGCAGGGTGTCGCCGGTGGAGGTGTGGACGACGTACAGGTCGTCGGCGTACGTCACCTCGGTCACCGTCGTGCTGAAGCGGATCGAGGAGAGTTTCGCGGCTGCCCAGCGGCAGTAGTCGTTGTACTCGGTGCGCAGCGGATAGAAGTTCTCGCGTATGTAGAACGAGTACAGGCGCCCCGCTTCCTTCAGGTAGTTGAGGAAGGAGTAGGGGGACGTCGGGTCGGCGAGCGTGACGAGGTCCGACATGAACGGGGTCTGGAGGTGAGCGCCCTCCAGGAACATGCCCGAGTGCCACTCGAAGTCCGGCTTGGACTCCAGGAAGAGGCCGTTCAGCTCGGCTATGGGTTCGGTCAGACAGGCGAGGCCGAGGTTGAAGGGGCCAAGGCCGATACCGATGAAGTCCAGCGGTTCCACCGGTCCCGCTGATTCCAGTGGTTCTCGGTGATCAGGAAGCGCGGTCAAGGGTCTCTCCCAGGTACTGCTCGGCGTGGCCGGCGATCAGATCGAGGACGGCCGTGATGTCGGCGACCGTGGTCTCGGGGTTGAGCAGGGTGAACTTGAGGTACTGGCGTTCGCCGACCTTGGTGCCCGCGACGACGGCGTCACCGGAGGCGAACAGCGCCTTGCGGGCGTAGAGGTTGGCGCGGTCGATGGCGGTCGGGTCGCAGATCGACTCGGGGATGTAGCGGAAGACGAGCGTGGAGAGCTGGGGCTCCACGACGACGTCGTAGCGCGGGTCGGCGGCGAGCAGCGCCCAGCCCTCGTCCGCCATGTCGCACACGGAGTCGAAGAGCTCGCCGATGGCGTCGGCGCCCATCACCCGCAGCGTCATCCACAGCTTGAGGGCGTCGAAGCGCCGGGTCGTCTGGAGGGACTTGTCGACCTGGTTGGGGATACGTTCCTGCACCATGCGGCGCGGGTTGAGGTACTCCGCGTGGTAGGTCGCGTGGCTCAGCGTCGTCCGGTCCCGGACCAGGACGGCGGAGGAGCTCACCGGCTGGAAGAAGGACTTGTGGTAGTCGACGGTCACGGAGTCGGCGCGGTCGATGCCGTCGATGAGGTGCCGGTTCTTGAGCGAGGCGAGCAGCCCGCAGCCGTACGCCGCGTCCACGTGCATCCAGGTGCCGTACTGCTCGCAGAGTTCGGCGATCTCGGGGAGCGGGTCGATGGAGCCGAAGTCGGTGGTGCCCGCCGTGGCGACGACCGCCATGGGGGTGAGGTCGTTGTCGCGGCAGCGCTCCAGCTCGCGGGCGAGTGCCACGGTCTGCATGCGCTTGTTGTGATCGGTGGGGATGACGATCACGGCGTCCTCGCCGAGGCCGAGCAGCGTCGCGGCCTTCTGGATGCTGAAGTGGCCGACCTCGGAGGCGAAGATGCGCAGCTCGGAGGCCGGCTTTCCCGCCTTGGCGGCCTCCTCGCGGGCGAGCAGCATGGCCTGGAGGTTGGACTGCGAGCCGCCGCTGGTGAACACGCCGTCGGCGGCCGGGCCGAGCCCGATGCGTTGGGCGGTCCAGTCGATGAGACGGCGCTCGATCAGTGTGCCGCCCGCGGATTGATCCCAGGTGTCGAGGGAAGAGTTGACCGCGGAGAGCACTGCCTCGCCGAGCACGGCCGGAATGACGACCGGGCAGTTGAGGTGAGCGAGATAGCGGGGATGGTGGAAGTACACGGCGTCGCGCAGGTAGAGCTCGTCGAGCTCGTCCAGGGCGGCGATGGTGTCGTGCAGGGGCTCGTCCAGGTCGACGGCCTCGATGCGGGGCGCGAGGTCGTCGACGGAGACGCCGGTGAAAGGGCGTGAGGTGGTGGCGATTCTGGCCGCCACCCGCTCGACTCCTTCGGTCACGGAGCTGCGGTAACGCTCCGCGGTGGTGTCGTTGAGCAGGTGCGAGCGCATGAACTTCCTCTGGGTGAGGGGACTTGGGGGAAGTGAGGTAAGCCTAACCTAACTGCCCCCCTCCTTAAACCCAGGGGGTCCCCTTGGTCACCAAGAGGCAGGAAAACGGAACAGCCCTCTCCGGAATGCGGAGAGGGCTGTGGTGCGGTGCCTTCAGTGAGGGTTGCCGTGCGGGTGCCTTCGGGGCCCGGGTCAGCTGACCTTCTTGGCCTTCTCGATCGCGTCGGCGAGGTCCTCGAGGATCGGCGCGCACTTGTCGTACGAGTAGATGGGCTCGGTGACGCGCGGGATGACCTGCCCGGCCTTGACCGCGGGGAGCTTCGCCCAGGTCGGCTTGGCCTTGTCCAGGGCGTCGGGCTGCAGGGCGGAGGTGCGGTTGTCCATCATGATGACGTCCGCGCCGTGCTTGTTGACGTTCTCCCAGCTCAGGTTCTCGAACCAGCCGCCGCTCTCCTTCTTGGAGGCCTCGGAGGGCTCGACGAAGTTCACGCCGAGGGACTTGAAGTACTCCAGGTCGGCGGAGAGGTTCGTCCCGGAGACGTAGAAGATGTCCTGGCTGGCCGAACCGACCATGACCTTGATGTCCTTGTTCGCCTTGGCGACCTTGCGCAGCCGCTCGGCGGCGTCCTCGAAGCGCTTCTTCGCCTTGACGACCTTCTCGGCCTTCACGTCGGCGCCGAGCGACTCGGCGAGCGCGAGCAGGCGCTGGAGGGGCTGGGTCATCTGGCGGTCGTAGACGGAGATGCCGGCGCTCGGGGCGAGCTTGAGGATCTTGTCCTTGCTCTCCTCAGGCACGTACCAGAGGGTGCCGGCGTCGTCGAACATCGTAGAGACGAGGAGGTCGGGGGCGAGGCCCGCGTACTTCTCGATGTTGAACTGACCCCATTCGTTGCCGATGATCGTCAGCTTGCTGATGTCCATGTCGCCGGCCTGGACGTCCGCCTTGCCGTCCTTGGTCTTCGTCGGGCCGAAGACGCCCTTGACCTCTACTCCGTAGTCGAAGAGGGCGGCGGCGACACCGGTGAAGGCGACGATGTTCTTCGGGGTGCCCTTGCTCTTGGCGGTCGTGCCCCGGTCGTCCTTGAAGCTCCAGGGGCCGGAGTCGCCGGAGTCCGCCGCGCCGGAGCCGTCCTTCTTCTCGTCGCCGCAGGCTGCCAGCAGGGCCGTGAGGCCGAGGGCGCCGCCGGCGGCGAGGATGCCGCGGCGGGAGGGCTGGGGGAAGCGGGCGTTCGGCATGAGGTCTCTGCTTTCGTGAGGACGGTGGCGAGCGGCCACTGGCCGGAATCAGCGCTTAGGCTAACCTAACCTAAGCGGAAGTCCAGTGGCCGTTCGCGGTCGCCTTCCCCGGTGCGGGAATGGTTATCCGGCGGTTGTCCGGGTCATCCCGGGAGCCCGCCCGTCCCGCGAAGGGGCAGCCCGCCCACCCCGTGCAGCCGAGCCCGCTCCCGTCCTGCCAAGCCCGGCTATCCCGCGAAGCCCAGCTCCCTGGCGATCAGCATGCGCTGCACCTCGCTGGTGCCCTCGCCGATCTCCAGGATCTTGGAGTCCCGCCACATGCGTGCCACCGGATACTCGTTCATGAAGCCGTACCCGCCGTGGATCTGTGTGGCCTCGCGGGCGTTGTCGACGGCGACCGTGGAGGAGTAGAGCTTCGCGATCGCCGCCTCCTTCTTGAAGGGCTCCCCGCCGACGAGGCGTGACGCCGCGTCCCGCCAGCCGACCCGCGCCATGTGCGCCCGCGTCTCCATGTCGGCGATCTTGAACTGGATCGCCTGGTTCGCCCCGATCGGCTTGCCGAAGGCGTGCCGCTCCTTGGCGTACTTCACCGATTCGTCGACGCAGCCCTGCGCGAGGCCCGTCGCGAGCGCGGAGATGGCGACCCGGCCCTCGTCGAGAATCCGGAGGAACTGGGCATATCCGCGGCCCTCTTCGCCAAGGAGGTTCGCGGCCGGGACCCGCACGTCCGAGAAGGCGAGCTCGCGGGTGTCCGAGGCGTTCCAGCCGACCTTCGAGTACGGCGCCGCGACCGTGAAGCCGGGCGTCCCGGACGGCACGATGATCGAGGAGATGAGCGGACGGCCGTCCGCCTTGCGGCCGGTGACGGCGGTGACCGTGACCAGACCGGTGATGTCCGTGCCGGAGTTCGTGATGAAGCACTTGGAGCCGTTGATCACCCACTCGTCGCCGTCTCGCACCGCGGTCGTACGCGTGCCGCCCGCGTCCGAGCCGCCGTCCGGCTCGGTCAGGCCGAAGGCGCCGAGGAGTTCACCGGAACAGAGCCGGGGCAGCCACTCGCGCTTCTGCTCGTCCGTGCCGAAGAGGTGGATCGGCATGGCGCCGAGCGAGACGCCCGCCTCCAGGGTGATCGCCACGGAGGAGTCGACCCGCGCCAGCTCTTCGAGCGCGATGCCGAGGGCGAGATAGTCGCCGCCCATGCCTCCGTACTCCTCGGGGAAGGGGAGGCCGAACAGGCCCATGCGGCCCATCTCGCGCACGATCTCGTACGGGAACTCGTGGCGCTCGTACAGGTCGCCGATCTTGGGGGCGACGACGTCGTGCGCGAACGCCTCGACGGTGCGGCGCAGTTCCTCGTGCTCGGGGGACAGACGGTGGTCCATCGTTCTTCACTGCTCCTGGTGGGAGGTGCCCGTCAGGGCACGGACGGTGCGGGACGGGCTGGGTCGGCCCAGTTGTTCGGCCATCCACGCGCTGGTGGCGGTGAGGCGGCCGAGATCGACGCCGGTCTCGATGCCGAGGCCGTCGAGCATCCATACGAGGTCTTCGGTGGCGAGGTTGCCGGTGGCGCTCTTCGCGTACGGACAGCCGCCGAGGCCGCCCGCCGACGCGTCGACCGTCCGCACGCCGTGCTGGAGGGCGGCGAGGGTGTTGGAGAGCGCCTGGCCGTACGTGTCGTGGAAGTGCACGCCGATGCGGTCCGTCGGCACGCCCTCTTCGTTCAACCCGGCGAGCAGGGAAAGGACGTGGCCCGGTGTGGCGACGCCGATGGTGTCGCCGAGGCTCAGCTCGTCGCAGCCCATGTCCATCAGGGCCTTCGCGGTGCGGACCACCTGCGCGATGGGCACCGGGCCCTCCCACGGGTCGCCGAAGCACATCGAGAGATAGCCCCGCACGTGCACCTTCTGCTCGCGTGCGCGCGCCACTACCGGCTCCGACATCGCGAGGGCCTCGGCCAGCGTGCGGTTGAGGTTGGCCTTGGCGAAGGACTCCGTGGCGCTGACGAAGACGGCGACGTTGCGGGCGCCGAGCGCCAGGGCGCGGTCCAGGCCGCGGTCGTTCGGCACGAGGACGGGGAGCTGGGCCGCCGCGTCCCGTTCGAGGTCCTGCACGAGCGGGAACAGCTGCTCCGAGTCGGCCAGTTGGGGCACCCACTTGGGGTGCACGAAGCTGGTCGCCTCGACGGTCGTGAGGCCCGCGGCGGCGAGGCGGCGGATGAACTCCGCCTTGATCTCCGTGGGGACGACCGTCTTCTCGTTCTGCAGGCCGTCCCGTGCGCCCACTTCATAGATGCGGACGCGGGGCGGGAGGTCCCGGGCCGGGACGGTCATGGGGAGCGTCATTTCTCCTCCTCCGTGTCGTCCGGGATCACCACGGCCAGGATCTGGTCCATGGCGACGGTCGCGCCCGGTGTGACGTCGAGTTCGCTGACGGTGCCCGCGTGCGGGGCGGAGATGACGTGCTCCATCTTCATGGCCTCCACCACCAGGAGGCTCTGCCCCTGGCTCACGTGATCGCCGGTGGACACCTTGACGACCGTGACGGTGCCGGGCATGGGGGCGGTCAGGGCGTCGGCCCCGGCGTGGGCGGCACCGGTGAGGCCTGCCGCCACCGGGTCGTGGTCCTGGACGTGCCAGGCGTCGCCGTCCCTGCCGAGCCAGTGCGCGGCGCGGTGGAAGGTGTGGGTGAGGCCGTCCACGTGGACCGTGACGCGGCCGGGCTCCACGGTGCGCGGGCCCTCGCCCGCGACGTGCGCGACGGGCTCGTGTCCCGGCACCCGGAGGTGGTGCGTCAGCGGGGCCGGGGTGCCGCCCAGGCGCCAGCCGCGCGGGACCGAGAAGGGGTCGCGCCAGCCGTCGCCGGTGGGCTCCAGGGCGGCGGCGCGCACGGCCGCCGCTGCTTCGTACACCTCGTCGGGCACGCCCCGGGGGACGAGGCTCTCCGCCTCGCGCTCCACGAGGCCGGTGTCCAGCTCGCCCGCCGTCACGGCCGGGTGCGCGAGCAGCCTGCGCAGGAAACCGGCGTTCGTCGGCACCCCGAGCGTCACCGTGTCCGCGAGCGCCGCCCGCAGCTTGCGCAGGGCGGTGGGGCGGTCGGGGCCGTACGCGATGACCTTCGAGAGCATCGGGTCGTACAGACTCCCGATCTCCGTGCCCTCGCTCAGCCCGGAGTCGGTGCGCACGCCGTCGCCCTGCGGTTCGTGCAGGGCGAGGACGGTGCCGCCGGACGGCAGGAAACCGCGCGAAGGGTCCTCGGCGCAGACTCGGGCCTCGATCGCGTGCCCGGTGAGCGTGATGTCCTCCTGTCCGTACGGCAGTTCCTCCCCGGCGGCGACCCGCAGCTGCCACTCCACCAGGTCGACGCCGGTGATCAGCTCCGTCACCGGGTGTTCCACCTGGAGGCGGGTGTTCATCTCCATGAAGTAGTACGAGGACGGGTCCTTGCCCGGCACGATGAACTCCACCGTGCCCGCGCCCGCATACCCGCAGGAGCGTGCCGCCTGGACCGCCGCCTCGCCCATCGACGCGCGCGTGGCCTCGTCGAGCAGGACGCTGGGGGCCTCCTCGATGATCTTCTGGTGGCGACGCTGGAGCGAACACTCGCGCTCGCCGAGGTGGATCACGTTTCCGTGGCCGTCCGCGAGGACCTGGATCTCGATGTGCCGGGGCCGGTCGATCCACCGCTCCACGAGCAGCGTGTCGTCCCCGAAGGAGGAGCGCGCCTCGCGGCGTGCGGCGGCGATCTCGTCCGCGAGCAGGTCGGCGTCCCGCACGAGCCGCATGCCCTTGCCGCCGCCGCCCGCCGACGGCTTGAGCAGTACCGGCATGCCGATCTGCCGGGCCGCGTCGGCCAGTTGGGCGTCGGTCAGGCCGCTGCCCGACGAGCCGGGGACCACCGGGACCCCGGCCGCCTGGACCGTCTCCTTGGCGCGGATCTTGTCGCCCATCAGGTCGATCGCCGATGCGGGCGGCCCGATGAAGACCAGGCCCGCGTCCGTGCAGGCCTGCGCGAACTCGGCGTTCTCCGCGAGGAAGCCGTACCCCGGGTGGACCGCCTGAGCGCCGCTGCGGGCCGCGGCGTCGAGCAGCCGCTCGGCCGACAGATAGCTCTCCGAGGCCGGAGGCGGACCGATGCGCACGGCCGTGTCCGCCTCCCGCACATGCCGGGCGTCCGCGTCCGCGTCGCTGAACACGGCGACCGAGCGCACGCCGAGCGCCCGCAGCGTCCGGATCACGCGGACCGCGATCTCGCCCCTGTTGGCGACCAGAACCGTGTCGAACATCGTCCCTCTCCCCGGGGTGGTCCCCTGCTGGATGTCGCTCATCGGGCGCCCCTCACATCCGGAAGACGCCGAAGCCGGGCTCGCCCAGCGGGGCCTCGGCGCACGCGGTCAGGGCGAGGCCGAGGACCTGCCGGGTCTCCATGGGGTCGATCACGCCGTCGTCCCACAGCCGGGCGGTGGCGTAGTACGCGTTGCCCTGCTGTTCGTACTGGGCGCGGACCGGGTCCTTGAAGGCCTGCTCGTCCGCCTCCGACCATTCCTCGCCCCGCGCCTCCAACTGGTCGCGCTTGACGGTCGCGAGGACCGAGGCCGCCTGCTCGCCGCCCATCACGGAGATCTTGGCGTTCGGCCACATCCACAGGAAGCGGGGGGAGTAGGCCCGGCCGCACATGGAGTAGTTCCCCGCGCCGTACGAACCGCCGATCACGACCGTCAGTTTCGGCACGCGCGTGCAGGCCACCGCCGTCACCATCTTGGCGCCGTGCTTGGCGATGCCGCCCGCCTCATAGTCCCGGCCGACCATGAAGCCGGAGATGTTCTGCAGGAAGACCAGGGGGATGCCGCGCTGGTCGCACAGCTCGATGAAGTGCGCGCCCTTCTGGGCGGACTCGGAGAACAGGATGCCGTTGTTCGCGATGATGCCGACCGGGTGGCCGTGGATGTGGGCGAAGCCGGTGACCAGCGTCGTGCCGTACTCCGCCTTGAACTCGGCGAAGCGGGAGCCGTCGACCACGCGCGCGATGACCTCGCGGACGTCATAGGGGGTGCGGGAGTCCGTCGGCACCGCTCCATAGAGCCCGAGCGGATCGACCTTCGGCTCCTCGACCGGGCGGACGGTCCAGGGGAGTTCGCCGCGCTCCGGGAGCGTGGAGACGATCGTTCGCACGATCCGCAGCGCGTGCGCGTCGTCCTCCGCGAGGTGGTCCGTCACTCCGGAGACCCGCGAGTGGACCTCGCCGCCGCCCAGCTCCTCGGCCGTCACGACCTCGCCGGTCGCCGCCTTCACCAGGGGCGGACCGCCCAGGAAGATCGTGCCCTGACCGCGGACGATCACCGCTTCGTCGCTCATCGCGGGGACATACGCCCCGCCGGCCGTGCACGAGCCGAGCACGGCCGCGATCTGCGGGACGCCCGCCCCGGACATCCGCGCCTGGTTGTAGAAGATCCGCCCGAAGTGCTCGCGGTCCGGGAAGACGTCGTCCTGCATGGGCAGGAAGGCGCCGCCCGAGTCCACCAGATACAGGCAGGGCAGGCGGTTCTCCAGCGCGACCTCCTGGGCGCGCAGGTGCTTCTTCACCGTCATGGGGTAATACGTGCCGCCCTTGACGGTGGCGTCATTGGCGACGATCACGCAGGTGCGCCCGGAGACCCGGCCGATCCCCGCGATGACTCCGGCGGCCGGGGCGTCCCCGCCGTACAGACCGTCGGCCGCGAGCGGTGCCAACTCCAGGAAGGGCGAGCCGGGGTCGAGTACGCCGTCCACGCGGTCGCGGGGCAGCAGCTTGCCGCGCGCGACGTGCCGGGCCCGGGCCCGCTCGCCGCCGCCGAGCCTGGCCGCCGCGAGCTTGGCCCGCAGGTCTTCGACGAGAGCGGTGTGCGCCGCCTCGTTCGTCCGCCATGCTTCGGACGCGGGATCAGCCGCGCTCGTCAGCACCGGTGCCTGCAGCATCAGTCGAGCCCCCTTGCTCGGTTAATGAGCGTTAACGCGTTTCGTTCAGGTTAACGACCGCTAACCGCCCTGTCTAGAATTGATTCCATGGCCACCAGAACCGACGCCCCCACCCGTCGCGAGCAAATCCTCAGAGAAGCCGCACGGCTCTTCGCCGAGCGCGGCTTCCACGGAGTCGGAGTGGACGAGATAGGAGCCGCCGTCGGCATCAGCGGGCCCGGCCTCTACCGCCACTTCGCGGGCAAGGACGCGATGCTCGCCGAACTGCTCGTCGGCATCAGCGGACAGCTCCTGACCGGCGGCAAGCGGTGCGTGGCCGACGCGGACGGGTCGCCGGAGCAGGTGCTCGACGCCCTGATCGACGGGCACATCGACTTCGCCCTGAACGACCGCTCCCTGATCACCCTCCACGACCGCGAGCTCGACCGGCTGCGGGACACCGACCGCAAGCTGGTCCGCCAGCTCCAGCGGCAGTACGTGGAGATCTGGGTCGACGTCGTGCGCAAGGTCTATCCGGACCTCGCCGAGAACGAGGCCCGCGTCTGTGTGCACGCCGTCTTCGGGCTGCTCAACTCCACGCCGCACCTGAGCAGGCGCGACGCGCTGCCCAGTCGCACGGCCATGGCCGAGCTGCTGCACGGCCTCGCCCGTGGGGCGTTCGCGGCTGCCGTGGCGTGACGGGAGCGACAGGGCTTCTCTCTGGACGGCCCGGTGACCGACGGGTAACGTTTATATGAGCAAGCGCTTAGTCGTGTTGCGTCTGGTCGAGCCTGGTGTCGTATCGAAGGAGTTCCCCCGTGCGCCGTACCGTTTTCAATGAGGACCACGAGGCGTTCCGGGAGACCCTGCGCGCCTTCATCGAGGCCGAGGTCGTTCCGGTCCACGAGGAGTGGTTCGCCGCGGGTCAGGTGCCGCGCGAGTTCTACTACAAGCTCGCCGAGCTCGGTCTCTTCGGCATCAGCGTCCCCGAGGAGTTCGGCGGCGCGGGCATGGACTCGCACAAGTTCGAGGCCATCCAGTACGAGGAGACGGCCCGCGCGGGCGTCAGCTTCGGCGGCTCCGGCGTGCACGTACTGCTCGCCCTGCCCTACATCAAGGCGCTCGGCACCGACGAGCAGAAGAAGCGCTACCTCGAGAAGTTCGTCTCCGCCGAGGAGATGTGGGCCCTGGCGATGACCGAGCCGGGCACCGGCTCCGACCTCGCGGGCATGAAGACCACGGCCAAGCTCTCCGAGGACGGCACGCACTACGTCCTCAACGGCTCCAAGACCTTCATCACCGGCGGCGTGCACGCCGACCGCGTGATCGTGTGCGCCCGCACCTCCGCGCCCACCGCCGAGGACCGCCGCTACGGCATCTCGCTCTTCGCCGTCGACACCAAGTCCGATGGCTACTCCATCGGCCGCAAGCTCGACAAGCTGGGCCTGAAGACCTCCGACACCGCCGAGCTCGCGTTCGTCGACGTCAAGGTCCCCGTCGAGGACCTCCTCGGCGAGGAGAACAAGGGCTTCTACTACCTCGGCAGCAACCTCCCCTCCGAGCGCTGGGGCATCGCCTACGGCGCGTACGCGCAGGCCAAGGCCGCCGTCCGGTTCGCCAAGGAGTACGTCCAGGACCGCACGGTCTTCGGCAAGACGGTCGCCTCCTTCCAGAACACCAAGTTCGAGCTCGCCGCCTGCCAGGCCGAGGTGGACGCCGCCGAGGCCGTCGCCGACCGTGCCCTTGAGGCCCTGGACGCGGGCGAGCTGACCGCCGCCGAGGCCGCCTCCGCGAAGCTCTTCAACACGGAGGTCGCGCACCGCGTCATCGACAAGTGCCTCCAGCTGCACGGCGGCTACGGCTTCATGAACGAGTACCCCATCGCCCGCCTGTACGCGGACAACCGCGTCAACCGCATCTACGGCGGCACCAGCGAGGTCATGAAGATGATCATCGCCAAGAACATGGGCCTGTAAGGACATGAGCCTGTAAGGACATGGGCTTTCAAGGACATGGTCCCGTAAAGACCGCCCTGTAGAACTGGATTCATGAACAAGGCACTTGAGTCACTCCTCGATCTGCTCGACCTCGAGCAGATCGAGGAGGACATATTCCGGGGCGAGAGCCGTTCGGCGCTCGTCCCGCGCGTCTTCGGCGGCCAGGTGGCCGCCCAGGCGCTGGTGGCGGCCGGTCGCACGGTCCCCGCCGACAGGCCCGCCCACTCCCTGCACGCGTACTTCCTGCGTGCCGGGGACCCGGGCGCGCCGATCGTCTACACCGTCGACCGGATCCGCGACGGCCGATCCTTCACCACGCGCCGGGTCGTCGCCGTCCAGCACGGGCAGCCGATATTCCACCTCTCCGCGTCCTTCCAGACGTACGAGGAGGGCCTGGAGCACCAGACGGGGATGCCGTCGGCGCCGGACCCCGAGACGCTCCCGACCGCCGCCGAGATGCTGCCGCGCCATCTGCCGCAGCACGTGGCCGACCGCCTGATCGAGGCCCGCGCGGCCGTCGACCTGCGTTACGTGGACGCGCCGCCCTGGGCCACGGTCGGGCAGCCGCGCGAGCCGCGCTCCCAGGTGTGGTTCCGCACGAACGGCAAACTCGACGAGTACGCGAACCACACCGTCGACTCCTTGCTGCACGTCTGCCTCGCCACGTACGTCTCCGACATGACGCTCCTGGACTCGGTGCTGCTCGCGCACGGCCGAGGCGGCTGGGCGGTCGGTGACGTCGTCGGCGCCTCGCTCGACCACGCGATGTGGTTCCACCGCCCCTTCAAGGCCGACGAATGGCTCCTGTACGACCAGGAGTCGCCGTCGGCGTCCGGCGGGCGTGGCCTCGGCCAGGCGCGGATCTGGACGCAGGACGGACAGCTCGCTGTGACGGTGATCCAGGAAGGTGTCGTTCGCGTTCCCCGGTGATCGGACATACCGTCCGATACATGAGTGAGCAGGTCGACAGCAGCAGGACCGGGCCGCCCGAACCGCCCGGAGGCGGCGGCGAGAGCACCTTCACCGTCATCGTCGCCGCCGTCGCCAACCTCGGGATCGCCGTCGCCAAGGCCGTCGCCGGTGTCATCAGCGGCTCCAGCGCGATGCTCTCCGAAGCGGCGCACTCCCTGGCCGACACCGTCACCGAACTGCTGCTCCTCACCGCCCTGAAACGCAGCGAGAAGCCCGCCGACGAGGAGCATCCGCTCGGCTACGGTCCCGAGCGCTACATCTGGGCGATGCTCGCGGCCGTCGCCACCTTCGTCGGCGGCGCCGTCTTCTCGATCTACGACGGCATCCACACGCTGGTGGCCGGCGAGGAGCTCGGCGACCCGCTCATCTCGTACATCGTGCTCGCCATCGCCTTCCTCCTGGAGGGCTATTCGCTGCGCACCGGCGTCAAACAGGCCCGTGGCGAGGCGGAGCGCTTCGGGGCGTCCTTCGGACGCTACCTGCGCTACACGCCCGACACCGCCGTGAAGGCCGTCGTCCTGGAGGATTCCGCCGCCCTGGCCGGACTCGTCCTTGCCGCCCTCGGACTCCTCGGCGGCCAGCTCACAGGCTCCGGCGTGTGGGACGGCGTGGCCTCGCTCTGCATCGGCGCGCTGCTCCTGTACGTCGCCTGGGTGCTCGGGCGCAGCAACGCACAGCTCCTCATCGGGCGCCCGCTGCCGAAACCGATGCGCAAGGAGATCCGCGACGAACTCCTCGCCTCCGAGCACGTCGAGGCCGTGCTCGAACTGACGACGCTGCTCCAGGGGCCGCGCGAGGCGCTCGTCGCCGCCAAGGTCGACTTCAGGGACGCCTCGACGGCGGCGCAGATCGAGTGGGCCTGCGAACAGGCCGAGCGGCGGGTGCGGGAGCGGTTTCCCGGCGTACGACGGGTCTATCTGGACCCGACGCCGGGGTACGCCCAGCGCCGCGAGGAAGGGCTCAACCCGTGGCCGTGAGGCCCGCGGCGTCCAGGAGGTAGGCCGTCATCGGGTCGTAGAAGCGCGGGCTCGTGACGTGGTCGTCCAGCGGGACCGTCACCTGGAGGGTGCCCTCGGCCTCGCCGATGAACAGCGCCGGGTCGTTGCAGTCCGCGTACCCCATGGAGTCGAGGCCGCGCTGGCCCGCCCGACCGGCCCACCCGTGGTCGGCGACGACCAGGTCAGGCAGCGGGCGCCCCTCGCGCTCCAGGCCGTCCAGGATCGCGTTCATCGGCTCGGGGGAGTGCGTGTGCCACAGGGTCGCGCCGCGCTCCAGCATCGCCACGTCCGCGAACTGGAAGACCATGCCCTCGTCGGCGGTGAGGCCCTCCGGGATGACGACGATCTCGCAGCCCGCCGCGCGCAGGGCGGCGGCCGTCGCGCGGTGCACGTCGAGCAGGCCTCCGGGGTGGCCGGTGGCGAAAAGGACCCTCTCCTTGCCGGCCGCCGCCTTGCGCAGGCGGCCCGCCATCCGCTCCAGGGCGTCGACCGTCAGCTCCGGGTCGATGGTGTCCTGCCCGTACCGGAATTCCGCGTCGTCGATCACGCCGCACCGCTCGGCCATCACCGCGAGGACGTCCTGCTCGTCGGTCCAGCGGTCACCGAGCTCCAGGCCCAGCCAGTAGTGGCGGTCGCCGTTCGCGAGCTTCCTGTAGTGGCTGAGGTTGTTCTCGCGGGGCGTGGCGACGTCGCCGGCGATGCGGGAGCGGACTAGGTGGTCGACGAGGGCAGCACGGCTGGGTATGGGCATGGGTCCCATTCTGCCGCCGGTAACCGGCTGGTGGCGGGCAGTCCCGAACCCTGGACTCTGTGAGGTGTACTGCGTTTGGCTTGAGCGGTTCCGGTTTGTTTCCTTGCCTGCGGGCCGCCTGTGGCTTGTCGCGCAGTTCCCCGCGCCCCTTACGGGGCCCTGGTGAGCGCGAACCAAAGCTCCATCCGTACGTCCGGGTCGTCCAAGTCCGCCCCCAGCAGCGACCCGCACCGCGTGATCCGCTGTCTGACCGTGTTGCGGTGGACGCCCAGGGCTGTTGCCGTGCGGTCCCAGTTGCCGTGCAGGGAGAGCCAGGTGCGCAGGGTTTCGGTGAGTGCCGTGCCGGTGCCGAGCGGGGCGAGCAGCACGCGCGCGTGGGCGGCGGCCTCGGCGGGTGCGACCAGGGCGGCGATGCCCGCCTCGCGGTGCCGGACGAGCGGTGCGCGGGTGGCCTCGGCGCGGCGCAGGGCGCGGTCCGCCCGGGCGTCGGCGGCGGGCAGGTCGCCGGGGGACGCGGGGGCGGAGGCGCCGAGGGTCCAGCCGGGCTGTCCGGTGAGCTCGCGGTCGGCGGGGAGCAGGAGCCGTACGAGGTCCTGGTCCGGGTCCGTGTCGACCAGGCCGCTGCCAAGCGCGGCGGCGAGCGCGGAGGCCGCCACGGAGTGCGCCACCGGGTCGTTGCCGGCATCCCCGCGCGCGTGCACGACGGTCCACTCGTCGGCCCCCAGGAGAGGCGCGACATCGCCCGCAGCCGAGCCGAGCAGGAGCCGTACGAGAGCCGCCGACCGTACGGAGTCGGCGGCACCCTGGTGCTTGCCGGTCAGGAGGGAGAGCAGCACGACGGCCACCCCGGTGATCGTGTGGTCCCCCGGCTCGCGCTGCTCGGCGGCGACCCCGAGCGCGAACCCCTGCCCGCCGCCGAGCGCGTAGGCGGTGAGCCGGGTGCCGCCCAGGGAGTCGGTCGCCGACGCCGGTACGGGGCCGGGCCGCCCCGCGGGACGCACGACTTCGGAGAGGTCGTGCACGGCCTGCCGCACCCCCGCGCCCGGAGCCGTACCCGCCGTGTGGAGCACCGCGCCGTCCGGTGCGTAGAGCACCGCCCAGCCGCTCAGGCGCGCCGCGAACTGACGCAGCACCGCCGGTACGGGATCGGGGCGCGCGGCGGCCGTGGCGAGGCCCTGCTGGGCCTCCGTGACCCGGCGCAGCTCCGCGTGCCTGGCCTCCGCCACCAGCTGCCACACCGCGCGGGCGACCCCGCTGAACGTCGTGCGCGGCGGCACTTCGAGCAGCGGCAGGCCGTGGCGGTCGCAGGCCGTCACCAGGGCGCGCGGCACCGTGTCGTGCACGGGCGCGACACCGAAGCCGAGGGCCGATCCGCCCGCCTCGACGATCCGCGCCACGTAATCGTCGAGGTAGACGCCCGCGCCCGCCGGGTCCGTGATGTGCACGCCCGCCGTCAGGAGCAGCTCGCCGCCCAGGAGGTACGGGTAGGGGTCCGCCATCTCCGAGGTGTGCACCCACTGGACGGCCGCCCCGCTCTCCCCGGCGTCGGGCCCCGCGATCTGCCGCAGGCCGAGATCCTCCCGGGCGAGCAGCGCGGTGAGCGCGACCGGCGGCGTCGGGGGCGGCGCGGAGGGGGCTGACGGGGTGAAGGGGTCCGGCACGGTGGATGTTCCATCCATATCGATCACGGGAAGTGGATGAAACGTACACTTCAGCGTTGCTTTCCGGCCACCTAAGGTCGTGCCGACCCCAGGCCGCGGGTACGGGCGGATGTCCCCACGGCCGGTTGCCACCCCCCCTCACCCCCATCTGCACGACACGCCACCGAGGTGCGCGAAGGAGGGCCCTATGGCCGTCGACTACACAGTGATCGTCGTCTATCTCGCCGGCATGCTCGCGATGGGCTGGTGGGGCATGCGCCGCGCCAAGTCCAAGAGCGAGTTCCTGGTCGCCGGACGCCGCCTCGGACCGTGGATGTACTCCGGGACCATGGCCGCCATCGTCCTGGGCGGCGCGTCCACCATCGGCGGCGTCGGCCTCGGCTACCAGTACGGGCTCTCCGGCGCCTGGATGGTCTTCACGATCGGCCTCGGCCTGCTCGCGCTGAGCGTCTTCTTCTCGGCGCGCATCGCACGCCTGAAGGTCTACACCGTCTCCGAGATGCTCGACCTCCGCTACGGCGGACGCGCGGGCGTCATCTCCGGAGTCGTCATGTGGTCCTACACCCTGATGCTCGCGGTCACCTCGACCATCGCGTACGCCACGATCTTCGACGTCATCTTCGACATGAACCGCACGATCGCGATCATCCTCGGCGGCTCGATCGTCGTCGCCTACTCGACGCTCGGCGGCATGTGGTCCATCACGCTCACCGACATGGTGCAGTTCGTGGTGAAGACCATCGGCGTGCTGCTCCTGCTGCTGCCCATCGCGGTCGTCAAGGCCGGTGGCTTCAGCGAGATGAAGGCCAAGCTGCCCACGGAGTACTTCGACCCGCTGGGCATCGGCGGCGAGACGATCTTCACGTACGTCCTGATCTATACGTTCGGCATGCTCATCGGGCAGGACATCTGGCAGCGCGTCTTCACCGCGCGCAGCGACAAGGTCGCCCGCTACGGCGGAACCGTCGCCGGTACTTACTGTCTCGTCTACGCGATCGCCGGTGCCGTCATCGGCACGGCCGCCAAGGTCATGTACCCGAAGCTGCCGAGCGCCGACGCGGCCTTCGCGACCATGGTCAAGGACGAACTACCCATGGGCGTACGGGGTCTGGTCCTCGCCGCGGCGCTCGCCGCCGTGATGTCCACGTCCTCCGGAGCACTCATCGCCTGCGCCACCGTCGCCAACAACGACATCTGGTCGCGCCTTCGCGGGGCCGTCGCCCCCAAGGCCGAGGGCGAGGCGCACGACGAGGTGAAGGGCAACCGCCTCTTCATCCTGATCATGGGCATCGCCGTCGTCTGTATCGCCATCGCCCTCAACGACGTGGTCCAGGCGCTCACCGTCGCCTACAACCTGCTCGTCGCCGGTCTCCTCGTGCCGATCCTCGGCGGACTGCTGTGGAAGCGCGGCACCGCGGAGGGCGCGCTCGCGGCCATCGTCGCCGGTGGTCTCTCCGTCGTCGGGCTCATGTGGGGGTACGGAATCCTCGCCAACGAGCCCATCTACTACGGCCTGTTGATCTCCCTCGGCGTGTACGTCGTCGTCTCCCTCGCCACGAAGCCGACCGACGCCCATGTCCTGGCGGCCTGGCGCGAGCGGCTCGCGGGCCGGGGGTCCGAAGAAGCGGAACCGGAATCGCCGGTGGCCGTCTAGCCATGCGCGCGGCCCGCTGACGGCGTCACTGTCAGCGGGCCGCGCGACACTTGTCCCAGCAGCACAGCAACACTCGTCACAGCAGGAGGAAACCGACCATGAGCACCGCCGAGACCCCGACCCCCCGCGGCCCGGTCGACTCCTCCCGCATCCCGCGGTACGCGGGCCCGGCGACCTACGCCCGGCTGCCCCGCCTCGACGAGGTCGGCGGCAAGACGGACATCGCCGTGGTCGGCGTGCCCTTCGACACCGGTGTCTCGTACCGCCCCGGCGCCCGCTTCGGCGGCAACGCGATCCGCGAGGCCTCGCGCCTCCTGCGGCCGTACAACCCCGCACAGGACGCATCGCCCTTCGCGCTCGCGCAGGTCGCGGACGCGGGCGACATAGCCGCGAACCCGTTCAACATCAACGAAGCCGTGGAGACGATCGAGGCCGCCGCGGACGACCTCCTCGGCTCGGGCGCCCGCATGATGACGCTCGGCGGCGACCACACCATCGCCCTGCCGCTGCTCCGCTCGGTCGCCAAGAAGCACGGCCCGGTCGCCCTGCTGCACTTCGACGCGCACCTGGACACCTGGGACACGTACTTCGGCGCCGAGTACACCCACGGCACGCCGTTCCGCCGGGCCGTCGAGGAGGGCATCCTCGACACCGAGGCGCTCTCCCACGTCGGCACGCGCGGCCCGCTCTACGGCAAGCAGGACCTCACCGACGACGAGAAGATGGGCTTCGGCATCGTCACCTCGGCGGACATCTACCGCCGCGGCGCCGACGAGGTGGCCGACCAGCTGCGCCAGCGCATCGGCGACCGCCCGCTGTACATATCCATCGACATCGACTGCCTGGACCCGGCCCACGCGCCGGGCACGGGCACCCCGGAGGCGGGTGGCATGACGTCGCGCGAGCTCCTGGAGATCCTGCGGGGCCTCTCCTCCTGCAACCTCGTCTCGGCGGATGTCGTCGAGGTCGCCCCCGCCTACGACCACGCGGAGATCACGGCCGTCGCCGCCTCGCACACCGCGTACGAGCTGACGACGATCATGTCCCGCCAGATCGCGGAGGCCCGCCGGACCACCGAGGGGAGCGCGGCCAAGTGACGCACGACCACGACGTAGTACTGCGGCCCACCGACGCGCAGCGGGAGGCGGCCCTGAACGCCCCCGAGGGGCGCAACGGTGGCGATCTCGTCGTGGAGACCCTCCAGGGCCTCGGCGCGACGACGGTCTTCGGTCTCCCCGGCCAGCACGCGCTCGGCATGTTCGACGCCCTGCGGCGCTCGTCCCTGTCGTACGTGGGGCTGCGCGTCGAGAACAACACGGGCTTCGCGGCGGACGCGTACGGCCGGATCACCGGCGAGGTGGCCCCGCTGCTGCTCTCCACCGGGCCCGGCGCGCTGACCTCGCTCGCCGCGCTCCAGGAGGCGGCGGCCGGATCGTCGCCCGTGCTCGCGATCGGCAGCCAGATCCCGGTGGCGGGGCTCGGCGGCGGCCGGCACGGCTACCTCCACGAGCTGCGCGACCAGCAGGCCTCCTTCCGCGACATCGTGAAGTCCGTCCACACCGTGCGTACGGCCTCGCAGATCCCCTCCGCCATCGCGGCGGCCTGGGAGTCGGCGCTCACCGCCCCGCACGGCCCCGTGTGGGTGGAGATCCCGCAGGACGTCCTGCTCGCGGAGACGACCCTGCCCGTCGTCACCGCCATGGACGCGACCCCGGACGAGGTCGTCCCGCGCCCCGAGCTGACCGCCGTGGCGGCCGACCTGCTGTCCCGCGCCGAGCGCCCGGCGATCATCGCGGGCGGCGGAGTCGTGCGCTCGGACGCGAGCGGCAAGCTGCTCGCGCTCGCCGAGCTGGTGAACGCCCCCGTCGTCACGACCTTCGGCGGCAAGGGCGCCTTCCCCTGGGAGCACCCGCTGTCGCTCCAGTCGTGGCTGGAGGACCGGTACACCACGGACTTCCTGGAGGACGCGGACGTCCTCCTGGTGGTCGGCTCCGGGCTCGGTGAGCTCTCCTCGAACTACCACACGTTCAAGCCGCGCGGCCGGGTCATCCAGATCGAGGCGGACGCCGGAAAGCTGGAGTCCAACCACCCGGCGCTCGGCATCCACGCGGACGCGCGCCTCGCGCTCTCCGCGCTCCTGGAGACGATCGACGCGCCCCGCGAGGACGCCACGGCCCCCGAGCGGGTGCGGACGGTCCTCACCAAGGTCAAGGACCGCATCGCCGCCCAGGAGCTCACGCTGGAGCAGCAGGTCCTTGCGTCGGTGCGCGAGGCCCTTCCCGACGCGGCGCCGTCCTTCTGGGACATGACGATCCTGGCGTACTGGGCGTGGTCCGCCTTCGACGCGCGGCGGCCCAACACGATGCACTCGGCGCAGGGCGCGGGCGGCCTCGGGTACGGCTTCCCGGCCGCCATCGGGGCGGCCGCGGCCGACCCGACGAAGCCGGTGCTCGCCGTCTCGGGCGACGGCGGCGCGATGTACTCCATCGCGGAACTGGCCTCCGCCAAGCAGCACGACCTGCCGGTCACCTGGCTGATCGTGGACGACGGCGGCTACGGAATCCTCCGGGAGTACATGTCCGACGCGTTCGGCGAGCCCACGGCCACGGAGCTCTCCCGGCCCGACTTCGTCGCGCTCGCGGAGTCCTTCGGGGTGCCGGCGGTCCGTACGACCCCTCAGGCACTCCGCGACGACCTCGCGAAGGCGCTCGCGGCCCCCGGTCCTTCGGTCGTCGTGCTCCCGGCGGTCCTGCGCATGTTCGAGCCGACGCACCTCTGAGCCGCTGTCGGTCGTAGATCACTCCCGGCGTCACACGCCTCACGCGTTGTGACGCCGGGGCTCTTTGTGCAACCGGCGCATTACAGATCGGTCATCTGTTCCCAAATTTGTGCAACCTCCTACTGGTGCCCGTGAGTCAAGACGGGTGAGTGTGCCGGGGGGCGCGCTTGTACGGGCCCGGGGGGCCTCGTACGAACCCAAGGGGATGGGAAGACTCCATGAATCACCCGGTATCCGGGATATCCAGGCGTGCCCGCGTGCTCTCGGCGGGACTCGCCGCCGGGGTGCTCGTGCCGCTCGGCGCGGTCGCGACCGCCACGCCCGCTGTCGCCGCGACCACACCGCAGGTCACCTGCACATCGGCACAGGCAGGCCTGGCCGCCAAGCTCAAGAAGGACATCACGACGGCGCTCAAGAACCGCAAGGGCACCGTCGCCGTCGGTCTCCACGACCGCACCACGGGCACCACCTGCACCCTGCGCCCGACCACCTCGTACGACTCGGCCAGCGTCGTCAAGGCGACCGTCCTCGCCACGCTCCTGTGGGACGCCCAGAAGACCGGACGCGCGCTGTCGTCCCGCGAGAAGTCCCTCGCCACCGCCATGATCACCAAGTCCGACAACGCGGCCACCAGCACCCTCTGGCGCCAGCTCGGACTGACCAAGATCAAGGGCTTCCTCGCGGCCGCCAAGATGACGAAGACCGTGCCGGGCTCCGGCGGCTACTGGGGCCTCACCCGGATCAACGTCACCGACGAGCAGAAGCTCCTCGCCCTGTTCACCGGCAAGAACACCGTCCTGACCGACACCTCGCGCGCCTACGTCCTCAAGCTGATGGGCAAGGTCGTCTCCTCGCAGCGCTGGGGCACCCCCGCGGGCGCGCCGTCCGGCGTCGCGATACACGTCAAGAACGGCTGGCTCCAGCGGTCCACCCACGGCTGGCGCGTCCACAGCATCGGCGCGTTCAAGGGCGGCGGCCACGACTACACGATCTCCGTGCTCACCCACGGCAACAGCACCATGAACTACGGCGTCGCCACCATCCAGGGCGTGGCCAAGGCTGTCCACAAGGACCTGGCGCCCAGGGTCTCCGCCGCCGGGCGCTACACCCCGACCGCCGCACCCCGAGAGGCGTTCGTGTCCGTCCCCGGCAGCTGAGGGGAACGGATGTTCTAGTCCACCCACCTCTGAGTGGTCCTAGGACCTCCGACCCGACTTTGTTGCGGTGGGATGAAATCCTCATCCCACCGCGTTGGGCCTCTCGGCAGGTCAGGTCGACGGGAGGCAGCACGTGGTGGAGCAACGGGGTGGCGCGGGGCCGGAGAAATCCGGCTGGGCGAAACGTCTGACGGGGTATGCCTGGCGGCATCCGAAGGACGTCGTGCTCGCGCTCGGCTCCTCGCTCGGCGGCATGGCCGTCATGGCGCTCGTCCCGCTCATCACCAAGGTGATCATCGACGACGTCATCGGCGACAAGACCCGCTCCATGGGGCCCTGGGTCGGCGCCCTCATCGGCGCCGCCGTCCTCGTCTACGTCTTCACGTACATCCGCCGCTACTACGGCGGCCGCCTCGCCCTCGACGTCCAGCACGACCTGCGGACCGAGATGTTCGGGACGATCACCAGGCTCGACGGGCGGCGGCAGGACGAGCTGTCCACCGGACAGGTCGTCGGACGCGCCACCAGCGACCTCCAGCTCATCCAGGGCCTGCTCTTCATGCTGCCGATGACCATCGGCAACATCCTCCTCTTCGTGATGTCCCTCGTGATCATGGCGTGGCTCTCCGTGCCGCTCACGCTCGTCGCGCTCGCCGTCGCCCCCGCCCTCTGGTTCATCGCCAAGCGCAGCCGCAGCCGCCTGCACCCCTCCACCTGGTACGCGCAGGCACAGGCCGCGGCCGTCGCCGGAGTCGTGGACGGCTCCGTCTCCGGCGTACGCGTCGTGAAGGGCTTCGGCCAGGAGGAGCAGGAGACCGGCAAGCTCAGGGAAGTCGGCCGCAAGCTCTTCGCGGGGCGCCTGCGCACCATCCGCCTGAACTCCAAATACACGCCCGCCCTGCAGGCCGTGCCCGCGCTCGGGCAGGTCGCGATGCTCGCGCTCGGCGGCTGGCTCGCGGTACGCGGACAGATCACGCTCGGCACGTTCGTCGCCTTCTCCAGCTACCTCGCCCAGCTCGTCGGCCCCGTACGCATGCTCGCCATGGTGCTCACCGTCGGCCAGCAGGCCCGCGCGGGCGCCGAGCGCGTCCTGGAGCTCATCGACACCGAGCCGACGCTGAAGGACGGCACCAAGGAGCTGCCCGCCGACGCCCCGGCGACGGTCGAGTTCGACGACGTCTCCTTCGCCTACGAGGACAGCCGCCCCGTCCTGGACGGCCTCTCCTTCGAGATCAGGCCCGGCGAGACCCTCGCCGTCGTCGGCACGTCCGGCAGCGGCAAGTCCACCGTCTCGCTGCTGCTCCCCCGCTTCTACGACGTGACGCACGGCGCCGTCCTCGTCGGCGGGCACGACGTGCGCGAGCTGACCGCCGACTCGCTGCGGGCCGCCATAGGGCTCGTCCCCGAGGACTCCTTCCTCTTCTCCGACACCATCCGCGCCAACATCGCGTACGGAAAGCCGGACGCCACCCCGGAGGAGATCGAGACCGCGGCCCGGGCCGCCCAGGCCGACCGCTTCATCTCCGACCTGCCCGACGGGTACGACACCACCGTCGGCGAGCACGGACTCACCCTCTCCGGCGGCCAGCGCCAGCGCGTGGCCCTCGCCCGCGCCATCCTCACCGACCCCCGCCTCCTCGTCCTCGACGACGCCACGTCCGCGGTGGACGCCCGGGTCGAGCACGAGATCCACGAAGCCCTGCGCGGCGTCATGGCGGGCCGCACGACCCTCCTCATCGCCCACCGCCGCTCCACCCTGAACCTCGCCGACCGCATCGCCGTACTCGACGGCGGGAAACTCGCGGCGATCGGCACGCACGAGGAGCTGGCCGAGCAGTCGGCGCTCTACCGCCGCCTGCTGACCGACCCCGAAGAGCTCGGCGGCGTCTCGCCGGGACACACGGTCCCGGTCGAGATCCCCGAGGACACCTCCGTACGCGATGAGCTCGACGCCGAGTTCGACGCCGAGCGCGGCATCACCCCGCAGCTCTGGGTCGGCGACCGCGAGCCCAAGGACACCGCGATGTCCGGGATGCCCGCCACGCCCGAACTCCTCGCGCAGGTCGACGCGTTGCCCCCGGCCACCGACACCCCCGGCATCGACGAGGCGCGCGCGGTCACCCCTGAGGAGTCGTACGGGCTCCGCCGGCTGCTCGCCGGATTCGGCAAACCCCTGCTGCTCGCCCTGCTCCTGGTCGCGATCGACGCGGGCATGGGCCTGCTCCTTCCCGTCCTGATCCGACACGGCATCGACGAGGGCGTCTCGCAGCTCGCGCTCGGCGCCGTGTGGGCGGCGTCCGGGCTCGCACTGCTCGCCGTGCTCGTTCAGTGGACGGCGCAGATCGGCGAGACGCGGATGACGGGCCGGACGGGCGAACGCGTCCTCTACTCCCTCCGCCTCAAGATCTTCGCCCAGCTGCAGCGGCTCGGACTCGACTACTACGAGCGGGAGTTGACCGGGCGCATCATGACCCGGATGACGACGGACGTGGACGCCCTGTCCACCTTCCTGCAGACGGGCCTGGTCACCGCCTTCGTCTCCGTCGTCACCTTCTTCGGCATCATGGTCGCGCTCCTCGTCATCGACGTGGAGCTGGCACTCGTCGTCTTCGCGACGCTGCCGCCGCTGATCATCGGCACGTTCTTCTTCCGCCGCTCCAGCGTCAAGGCGTACGAGCTGGCCCGTGAGCGCGTCTCGGTGGTCAACGCCGACCTCCAGGAGTCCGTCGCCGGGCTCCGCATCGTGCAGGCCTTCCGGCGCGAGCGCTCGGGTCGCGAGAAGTTCGCCAAGGGCAGCGCCGACTACCGCAGCGCGCGCATCCGCGGGCAGTGGCTGATCTCGATCTACTTCCCGTTCGTGCAGCTGCTCTCGGCGGTCGCCGCCGCGGCGGTCCTGATGGTCGGCGCGGGCCGCGTGGAGGCGGGGACGCTGACGACCGGCGCCCTGGTCGCCTACCTCCTCTACATCGACCTGTTCTTCGCGCCCGTCCAGCAGCTCTCCCAGGTCTTCGACGGATACCAGCAAGCCACCGTCTCGCTCGGCCGCATCCAGGAACTCCTGCGGGAACCGACCTCGACCGAGGCCGCGGACGAGCCGCTGGACGTGCTGTCCCTGCGCGGCGAGATCGCCTTCGAGGACGTCGACTTCGCGTACGGGTCCGCCGACGAACCGGAAGAGGCGCTGAGCGACGTGCGCCTGCGCATCCCCGCGGGCCAGACCGTCGCCTTCGTCGGCGAGACAGGGGCGGGCAAGTCGACCCTGGTCAAGCTCGTCGCCCGGTTCTACGACCCGACCGGCGGCCGGGTGACGGTGGACGGCACGGATCTGCGCTCCCTGGACCTCACCGCCTACCGGCACCGCCTCGGTGTCGTACCGCAGGAGGCCTACCTCTTCGCCGGGACGGTGCGCGACGCGATCGCCTACGGCCGGCCCGAGGCCACCGACGCGCAGGTGGAGGCCGCGGCCCGCGCGGTCGGCGCGCACGACATGATCGCCACCCTGGACGGCGGCTACCTCCACGAGGTCTCCGAGCGGGGCCGCAACCTCTCCGCCGGACAGCGCCAGCTGATCGCCCTGGCCCGCGCGGAGCTCGTCGACCCCGACATCCTGCTCCTCGACGAGGCGACCGCGGCGCTCGACCTCGCCACGGAAGCGCAGGTCAACCACGCCACCGACCGCATCGCGGGCAAGCGCACCACGCTGGTCGTCGCCCACCGCCTGACCACGGCGGCCCGCGCGGACCGCGTGATCCTGATGGACCAGGGCCGGGTCGCGGAGGACGGCACGCACGAGGAGCTGCTCGCCCTCGACGGCCGGTACGCGACGCTGTGGCGCACCTTCGTGGGCGAGGCCGAGCCGTCCGCCGCGTAGCCCGCAGGGCACATCTGGTCGACCCGTCGAACAAATCGGGGCCCTCGCGCAACCGGGGGCCCCGCGGTCCGCGTCCGTACATCAGTACGCTGAGGCGGATGTGTCGGGAGGGAAACTGGTGAGCAGTGGTCGAAAGCGGCGGAGCCTTGCGCTCGGTGCCGTCGTCCTCGCGGCTGCCGTCCTGCTCGGTGTCGCGGGCGCCGGTGCGGCGCAGGCACAGGCGCAGGCCGGGCGCTGTGCGGGGCACAAGGTGCGCACCCTTTCCTTCAGTACGGGCAAGGTCGTCGTCTACAAGAAGCGCGGCTACGTCTGCGCCGTCACCGTCGCCAAGCGCCCCGGCGCCCGCAAGTCGATGTCGGTCAGCGTCCAGGCCCGCGGCAACCGCCCGGCCAGGGACAAGGGCCGCTACACGCATCACGCGGGGCCGGTGACGGTGCACGCGGGACACCGGTGCGTGTGGGTGAAGGGGAAGGTGGGCGGGGGGAGTACCAGCTCGGGCTGGATCCTGTGCTGAGGCGGGTGTCCTGTTTGCGGCGTACTGCGACGTACTGCGCCCTGGTGTGACGCAAGAGCCCCTAGTAGTGAACGAGTTGCTCCGATAAGTTCCGGCGGACGCAACCGTGAACCACTCAGGGGAGAGTGCATGCGCAAGGCGCTCAGATGGCTGCTGTCGCTCGTGGTGCTGATAGGCATCGGCACCGCGGGCACAGTGAGTGCGGCAGGGGCGGCCACCGCCGCGAAGCCGCAGGCCACGGACATCAAGGACCGGCTCCTGGCGATACCGGGCATGAGCCTGATCGAGGAGAAGCCGTACACCGGCTACCGCTACTTCGTCCTCAACTACACCCAGCCGGTCGACCACCGGCACCCCTCCAAGGGCACCTTCAAGCAGCGCCTGACGGTCCTGCACAAGGACACCGCCCGCCCCACCGCCTTCTTCACCAGCGGCTACAACGTCTCGACGACGCCCAGCCGCAGTGAGCCGACGCGGATCATCGACGGCAACCAGGTCTCCATGGAGTACCGCTACTTCACGCCGTCACGGCCCGAGCCGGCCGACTGGTCCAAGCTCGACATCTGGCAGGCCGCGAGCGACCAGCACCGCATCTTCAAGGCGCTCAAGCCCATCTACGACAAGAAGTGGGTGGCGACCGGCGGCTCGAAGGGCGGCATGACCGCCACGTACTACGAGCGCTTCTACCCGAAGGACATGGACGGCGTCGTCGCGTACGTCGCCCCGAACGACGTGGTGAACAAGGAGGACTCGCGCTACGACGAGTTCTTCAAGACGGTCGGCACCAAGGAGTGCCGCGCCAAGCTGGAGGCCGTGCAGCGCGAGGCGCTGGTGCGCCGTGAGCCGCTGGAGAAGAAGTACGCCGCGTTCGCCGAGGCGGGCGGCTACACCTTCAAGACGGTCGGCAACCTGGACAAGGCGTACGAGGCCGTCGTACTCGACCTGGTGTGGGGCTTCTGGCAGTACCAGCCGGAGTCCGCGTGCGCGGACGTCCCCGACGCCAAGACCGCGTCGGACCAGGCGATCTTCGACTACGTCGACCAGGTGGGCGGCTGGACCTCCTACACGGACCAGGGCCTGACCCCGTACACGCCGTACTACTACCAGGCCGGTACGCAGCTGGGCTCGCCCGACATCAAGCAGCCCTGGCTCGGCGACCTGAGCCGCTACGGCTACCAGCCGCCGCGGAACTTCGTGCCGCGTGAGATCCCGATGAAGTTCAAGTCGGGTGCGATGGCCGACGTGGACCGCTGGGTGCGGCACAACGCGACGCGCATGCTGTACGTCTACGGCGAGAACGACCCGTGGGGTGCGGAGCCGTTCCGTCCCGCCAGGGGCGCGAAGCACGACTCGCACGTCTTCACCGCGCCGGGCGCCAACCACGGCGCGAACGTGGCGGGACTCGTCCCCGCGGAGAAGGCCAAGGCCACGGAGCGGATCCAGGCGTGGGCCGGGGTCTCCACCTCCGCGTCGCCGAAGCCGCTGGCTCCGTACGACGCGAAGCTCGACCGCAAGGCCGCTCAGAAGGAACTGACCCTGCGTCCGTAGGGACAGATTCCTTCCCCGATCCCGCCCCTTCCCGAAAACCCGCTGGCGCGGGGGCCTTGGCGGACGTCGTCACCGGCTCCGCCGAGTTCGTCCTCAAACGCCGGACGGGCTGATTGCAAGGGGCGGGATCGGGGAAAGAGGAACGCTCACACCCGCACCGCACACCCCACGGGCTTCCGCCCGTCCAGTGACACGTACAGCTGCGTGGCGGCGGGACACAAGGCGCGCTCCGAGACAGCCGAAGTCACTCGGTACTCCGGAGCCCTGGCGCCCGATCCGTCGCAGGCCGTCTCCCGTACCTCCCCCCGCCCCGCGCCGTACACGCAGTCCCCGACGACGGTCCGGGGACCGCCCCCGCCCCCGGGATCCCCGGGATGGGGCAGTTCGAGATTGCGCATGCACGCGTACCCGCGCGGAACCTCCCCGTCGCCGTCCTCGTCCCCCGCGGGCCGCCCCTCGCTGATGTGGAGGACGAAGTCCGTGCGGGCGGGGCACGCAGGCCCCTCCGCGACCTTGCCGTCGTAGCGCGCGATGACCCGCGCCGCCGCCCGCTCACTCGTGCACGGCACCTCCGTGAAGGTCTCGCGCCCCCGCGAACTGCACTCGTCCACGGCGAGGAAAATGGCCCCGTACCCGGACGGAATCGACGAGGACTGCTTCCGGTCCGACGACTCCGACCCGGGGGACGAGGACTTCTGGCAGCCGGTCACGCAGACGAACACCGCGAAAAGTACCGCCGCACACCTCAAGCCCAGCATGGCGCGCATGGCAAACCCCCCGATATGTGCACCCAGCGTGACCCGCTGGAGCGGGCGCACGCCAGGTGCACGGGGTGCTTTGGGCCGGGTGGAGGGGGCGCTCCGGTGCTGCGGCGTACGGATCAGTACGTCAGGCCGTACCCGACCGGATACAGCACCTGCGCCGGATCGTCCGCCCGCTGCACCGGCACGGGCAGCTTCCCGTGCGGATGGACGCGGCCCGCGATCACCCGTACCGCGGCGCGCAGTTCGACGTCCGTCCAGCAGTAGGCGGCGAGGGACGCGCCCACGGCCGGCAGCTGCGCCACGTCGTAGGGATTGCGGATCGCCACGGCGACGACCGGGACCCCCGTCGCCACCAACGCCTTCACCAGCGCGATCTGCGCGCTCCCCGCCGCCACGTTGTACGTGCCCACGAGCACCGCGTCCTTGCCCGCGGCTGCCGCCACCGCCTCGGCGATCTTCGCGGCGGAAGGGGCGGTCCCCGTCGGAAGGACCGTCGGCGTGAAGCCGAGGTCCGTCAGCTCGCGCCCGATGACGGTCGTCGGCGGGCCCGTCGTCCCCGACGGCGACGCGGGATCGGCGCCCACGACGAGCACATCGCGCTGTGTACGCCGTGACAGCGGAAGCAGGTCGTCCTCGTTGAGCAGCAGTGTCGTCGTCTCCTCGGCGATCCGGTCGGCGGCGGTGAGGTGCGCGCGCGTTCCCACCGTCCGGTCGACGCCGCGCGAGGTGACGTACGGGTCGGAGAACAGGTCCAGTTTCGCCTTGAGGCGCAGGATCCGCAGGATCGATTCGTCAAGGCGCGCCTCGGTCAACTCGCCGTCCCGTACCGCCTGGAGCACCGCGTTCCAGGCGATCTCCGGCTTCGGCGGGTTCAGGAGCTGGTCGACGCCCGCCTTCAGGGCGAGCACCGGCACGCGGTCGTCGCCGTACTTCGTGCGGACGCCCTGCATGCCCAGCGAGTCCGTCACCACGACGCCGTCGTAGCCGAGTTCCTCGCGCAGGATGCCGGTGAGGATGGGGTGCGAGAGCGTGGCGGGATCCTCGGCGGGATCGAGGGCCGGGACCACGATGTGCGCGGTCATGATCGAGTCGATGCCCGCCTCCACCGCCGCCCGGAACGGCGGTGCGTCCAGGGTCTCCCACTGCTCACGGGTGTGGTGGATGTACGGCAGCTTGGAGTGGCTGTCGTCCTTGGTGTCGCCGTGGCCGGGGAAGTGCTTGGACGTCGACGCGATGTCCGCCCCCTGGTAGCCCTTGACCTGGGCGGCGACCAGCCCGGCGACCGCTTCGGGGTCCGAGCCGAAGGACCGTACGCCGATGACGGGGTTGCCGGGATTGACGTTCACGTCGGCGACCGGGGCGTAGTTCTGGCGGATGCCGAGCGCGCGCAGCTCTTCACCGGCGATGCGGGCCGCCTTGCGCGCGGTGGAGCGCGAACCCGCCGCGCCCAGGGCCATCGCGCCGGGAAGGAGCGTGGCGGGGATGCCCACGCGGGCCACGGCGCCGTGCTCCTGGTCGGTGGAGATGAGCAGCGGGATGCGGGCGGTCGGGGAGTCCTCCGGGTCGAGGGCCGCGTGCTGGATGCCGTTCGAGAGGTCGGCGATCTGGTGCGGGGCACGGGTGTTGTGGGCCCAGCCGAAGTAGATGATGCCGCCGAGGTGGTACTTGGCGACCGCCTCGGCGGCCGTACGGACGCCGAGCTCCTCGAGGTTGGAGTCGATGTCCGCCTGGTCGGGCTCGGTGGCGGAGTGGCCGTACACATGCATCACGAAGAGCTGGCCGACCTTCTCCTCAAGGCTCATGCGGGAGATGATCTCCCGCAGCTTCCGGTCGCGACCGCGGTCGCCGCTGCCCGCCGCGTGGGCTGCGGAGGGCGCGGCGAGGGCCGTCGCCGCGACGGCCGTGGCGGTGAGCAGAGTGCGTCTGGAGGCGTTGCGGTGTGACATGTGCGCTCCTTCGGAGACGGAAGCCGGACCGGAGCCGGACTGGGGAAACCGGCTGAAGGAAACTTTCCGGGTGTCACGGATATCCCGAAGATTTCTGCCGGTCAAGGGAGTCGGCAGCCACTGTGGGGGAGAGACGGCGGTCACTGTGGAGGAGAGGGGCCGTCACCGGCGCTGATGGAGGGGGGCGCGCCGGTGACGGCATGCTGCCGGCCGCGGGCGGCAGAGAGGGTGGTCAGCGTTCGCAGCCAGCAGCGATGCCGACACCGCCGCGCGGAGACTCACCCGACAGCACGTCAATGTGACGGTGGTGTCTGCACGCGGGTTCCCGGCAGAGGGCGATTTTCGGAAAGTGGTACGAAAGGGAATCCTGAGGCTCAGGAGACCGTCACGCGGGGTACCGCGTCGGGCCAGTGAGCCTGCAGTGTCCGTACCGTCTCGGCGATCGCGGGGCGTCGCGAAGCCCCCTCGCGCCACAGTGCGTACAGCCGCCTCACCGGCAGCGGATCGAGTCGCACGGTCACCGCGCCGTCCGGGACGGGGCCGCGGCCGAGGCGGGGGATCAGGGCGACGCCGAGCCCCGCCGCGACCAGCGCGACCAGGGTGGGGTTCTCCTCCGCCGTGTGCGTGATGTCCGGCTCGCAGCCCGCCTCGCGCAGCGTGCGCACCAGCCACTCGTGGCAGATGTGCCCCGGCGGCTGGGTGATCCACCGCTCGCCCTTCAGCTCCTCGCGGCGCACGGATTCGCGTCCCGCGAGCCGGTGTCCGACGGGTACGACGAGGTCGCAGAGATCGTCGCCGATGACGGCCTGCCCGATGCCGGGCGGCGTGGGCAGCGGCGCGATGTCCCAGTCGTGCACGACGGCCATGTCCACCGCCCCCTTGGCCACCAGGTCGATGGAGAGATGCGGGTCGACCTCCGACATCCGGGCGTCGAGCGCGGGATGCCGCCGGGCCAGATCCGCGAGGACGCCGGGCAGCAGGCCGCGCGCGGCCGAGGGGAACGCGGCGATGGCCAGCCGCCCCGCTGGCAGCCCGCGCCGCTCTTCCAGCTCCGTCTCGGCGCGCTCCACGATCGCCATCAGCTCCTGCGCGGTGGCGGCGAGATGACGTGCCTCCTCGGTGAGCGCGACGCCCCTGCCCTGCCGTTCGAGGAGGGTGGTGCGGGTCTCGCGCTCCAGCTTGGCGATCTGCTGGGAGACGGCGGAGGGGGTGTAGCCGAGCGCGGTGGCGGCGGCGCCGACGGTGCCGTGCACGGAGACGGCGTGCAGGGCGCGGAGCCGAGCGAGATCGAGCACGGGAGGGCCCTCTCCTTTGGTCGGCGATGCGGGGTGGGCGCCGCCTTATCCATAAGCGTTGCTTCATCCCATCATGCAGATATCCGCGCTGTTCCTACATGGTCGAGGCGGGTGATCCTCGCCGCATGCGACCCGCTCAGGTTGGGGCTGACGTCCCGGATCGGGGTCAGGCAGGGCGGTTCAGGAGCCGTGACAGGAAGTCCCGCCCCTGAGGGAGGAGTTCGGGCAGCGGAGCCGCGGCCTCGTACCACCGCTTCTCGTACTCCCAGCAAAGCCAGCCGTCCCGGTGTTCACCGCCGAGCAGCGCCTCCACGCACTCGGCGAGCGGCAGCACGCCCTCGCCGGGCGCCAGCGGTGTCGTGTCGTCGGCCGACGCGATGTCTTTCACCTGTACGTAGCCGAGGTACGGGGCGAGCGCCGCGTGGCTCTCGGCGGGGGACTCGCCGCCGAGCCAGGTGTGCATCACGTCCCACAGGGCGCCCGCGTGCCGGTGGCCGACCGCGCCGAGCACGCGGGTCGCCGCGGCGCCCGTGCGGTGCGAGTCGTGGGTCTCCAGGAGGATGCGTACGCCGAAGTCAGCGGCGTACTCGGCCGCGGTGCCCAGACGCCGGGCGGCCGTCGCGTCGGCCTCCTCCGCGCTCTGCTCGGTGCCGCCGCCGGGGAAGACGCGGATGAAGGGGGCGCCCAGGTCGCGGGCGAGGGTGAGCAGGGACCGTATGTCGTCGAGTACGGGCTCGTCGTCGCCGGGCGCCGCCACGCGCGCGTACCCGGAGATCCCGAGGATCTCGACGCCCGCCGCCTTGAACTGGGCGGCCACGTCGGCCCGTTCGGTGAGGTCGATGCCCGGATGGACCGGCTCTTCGGGATGTGCGCGCAGCTCGACGCCGTGATAGCCGTGGGTCGTGGCCAGGTGGAGCACGTCGGCGATGGGGAGGCCGGGCACGCCGAGGGTGGAGAAGGCGAGTTTCATGACGCAGACCTTAGGGGGTGTCCTCCCCTGCCAGGTGCAACTGCCAGTCCTGCCCCACCAGGTCGACGCCGAACGAGCGGTGCGGCTTCTCGTCGACGAGGACGAACCCGTGCCGCTGGTAGATGGCGCGGGCGGCGCCGAGGATGTCGTTGGTCCACAGGACCATCTCGCGATAGCCCACGCTGCGGGCGAAATCGACGCACGCGCGCACGAGTTGATCCCCGATGCCGTGCCCCCGCGCGTCCGGCTCGACGAGCAGCAGCCGCAGCCGGGCGGTGCCCGGCGCGTCGTCGCGCACGCACATCACGCAGCCCACGCGCCGCCCGTCGAGCTCGGCGATCCAGGTCCGCTCCAGGTGGGGGTCGTGATCCTCGGCGAAGTCGGCGACGATCCGGGCGACCAGACCTTCGTAGTCGATGTTGAATCCGTACTCGGCGGCGTACAGGGCGGCGTTGCGTTCCACGATCCACCCGAGATCGCCGGGCCCCGGCTCACGGAGGAAAGGGCGCGAGTCGGCCGCCCCGTCCTTGCTCCCGCTCAGGATCTCCTGCACGGTGCGCATCGCTTCCGCGAGGCGGGGCCGCTGGGCGGACGGGACATCCGAGAGCAGCGAACCGACCGCCTCGCTCGACCGCTCGTCGAGCAGCGCGGCGGTCTCGCGCCCCCGCGCGGTGAGCGTGATGCGCTGGCGCCGCGGATCACACGCGGAGGGCGCGCGCTCGACGATCCCGGCTTTCTCCAGCTTGCCGAGGAGGCGGCTCAAGTACCCGGCGTCCAGAGTGAGTTCGGCGCGCAGATCGGCGGCGTCGATATGCCGCGCGTGATTGAGCTCGTAGAGGACGCGGGCTTCGGTGAGGGTGTACGGGACGTAGAGCTGGCGGCTGTAGTCGAGGGCGCCGATGAGGTTCGTGTAGAAGCGGTTGAAGGCACGTATCTCTTCGACGGGCCTGACGGCGGCATGCGGCATCGCGAATCACTCCAGGGGGCATCGAGGCGAATCACCCTTGACTGAGTCAACGGTACGCCGACCGGCCCACGACCGCCATGCCCTGACCGGAACGTGCCGCTTTGTGCAACGGCCCGCCGATGCCGGACCTCAGCGGGGCGGCGCCGTAGACCCCCGCACCATCAGCTCCGCGGCGATCGTCGCCACGCCTCCGGGCGGTGGCTCCTCCGCGCCCGTGGCCAGGCGGCCCGCGCGGGCGCCCGCCTCGTACAGCGGCAGTCGTACGGTCGTCAGGGCGGGGACGGCGTCCACCGAGAAGGGCAGGTCGTCGAAGCCCGCCACCGAGATGTCCTCGGGGATGTGCAGGCCGCGGTCGCGCAGGGCGGCCGCCGCGCCCAGGGCGACGGTGTCGTTGGCGGCCACGATCGCGGTCAGGTCGGGGGCGCGGCGCAGGAGTTCGAGGGTGGCGTCGTAGCCGGACGCGCGGGTGTAGGGGCCGTGGACGGTCAGCTCCTCCTGGTCGCCGTTCCCGGTGTTCCCGGCGCCCGCCGCCGCGAGCGCGTCCCGGTGGCCTTCGAGCCGGTGCCGGGTGGTCGTCCGCTCCACCGGGCCCGCCACGTAACCGATCCTGCGGTGGCCAAGGGTCAGCAGATGCTCCGTGAGCCGCCGTCCGCCGCTGCGGTTGTCGAAGGTGAGCGTGGCCACCGCCGCTTCCGAGTCCTCCAGGGGCGGGCGTCCGCAGAGCACGATCCGGGTCCCCGCGTCCGCAAGGCGGGCCAGTTTCGCGGACATCGCGGCGGCGTGGGCGGGGTCCTCCAGGGCGCCGCCGGTCAGGACGAGCGCGGCGGCGCGCTGGCGCTGGAGCAGGGTCAGATAGGTCAGCTCGCGCTCCGGGGAGCCGCCGGTGTTGCAGACCACGGCCATCCGCTCGCCGCCGGCCCGCCCGCCGGGGCCGCCGATCTCGGACTGGACGGCGCCCGCCATGATCCCGAAGAAGGGGTCGGCGATGTCGTTCACGAGGATGCCGACCAGGTCGGAGGTGGCCGCGGCGAGCGAACTCGCGGGTCCGTTGAGGACGTAGTCGAGATCGTCCACGGCCTTGAGGACACGCTCCCGGGTGGCCGCCGCCACGGGGTAATTGCCGTTCAGTACGCGGGAGACGGTAGCGGGGGAGACCTGAGCGCGGGCCGCCACATCCGACAGGGTCACGGTCATCTCGTCGTCCTCCGGTCACGGCTCTGGTCCGAAGCCCTTGTCCGAACCTTGTGCGGCAGGCTAGCTTCTTCCTGGATAGAAAGCGCTTGCTATCCGCTTACCTGCGTACGGAGGGACCCCTGTGACTCGCAAGACGGTGCGCATCGCCATGAACGGTGTGACGGGACGGATGGGCTACCGCCAGCACCTCGTCCGCTCCCTGCTCGCCCTGCGCGAGCAGGGCGGCCTCCCCCTCGGCGACGCCGAGGGCACGGTGCTGTGGCCCGAGCCGGTCCTGGTGGGCCGCAGAGAACACGCGCTGCGGGAAATCGCACAGCGCCACGGACTCGACCCGGAGACCAGCGTCTCGACCGACCTCGATGCGGTCCTCGCCGACCCCGCCATCGACATCTACTTCGACGCGCAGGTCACGTCGGCCCGCGAGGAGGCCATCAAGCGGGCCATCGCGGCGGGCAAGCACATCTACACGGAGAAGCCGTCCGCGACCGGCCTCGCCGGAGCCCTGGAACTGGCCCGTCTGGCCCAGGCGGCCGGCATCAAGCACGGCGTGGTCCAGGACAAGCTCTTCCTGCCTGGCCTGCTCAAGCTGAAGCGCCTGATCGACGGCGGCTTCTTCGGCAAGATCCTCTCCATCCGCGGCGAGTTCGGCTACTGGGTCTTCGAGGGCGACTGGCAGAGCGCCCAGCGCCCCTCCTGGAACTACCGTTCGGAGGACGGCGGCGGCATCGTCGTCGACATGTTCCCGCACTGGGAGTACGTCCTGCACGAGCTCTTCGGCCGAGTACGCAGCGTCCAGGCGCTTGCGGCGACGCACGTACCGCAGCGCTGGGACGAGCAGGACAAGCCCTACGACGCCACGGCGGACGACGCCGCGTACGGCATCTTCGAGCTCGAAGGCGGCGCGATCGCGCAGATCAACTCCTCCTGGACGGTCCGCGTGAACCGCGACGAACTGGTCGAGTTCCAGGTGGACGGCACGGAGGGCTCGGCGGTTGCGGGCCTGCGCAACTGCCGCGTGCAGCACCGCGCCGCCACCCCCAAGCCGGTCTGGAACCCGGACCTGCCCGTCACGCACTCCTTCCGTGATCAGTGGCAAGAGGTGCCGGACAACCAGGAGTTCGACAACGGTTTCAAGGCGCAGTGGGAGCTCTTCCTGAAGCACGTGTACGCGGACGCGCCCTACCGCTGGGACCTGCACGCGGGCGCACGCGGCGTGCAACTCGCGGAACTGGGCCTGAAGTCCTCGGCGGAGGGCCGCCGCATCGAGGTGCCGGAGATCGCACGGTGACGCTCCTGCTCCCGCGCGCGGACGGCACCACGCGCCCGTACGAGCCCCGCCGCGCGCCCGCGCAACTGGCACCCGGCAGCTCCCCCCTCACCTCACGCACGGTCTTCTCCGCGGCCCACGTGGTCGCGGACCCGTACGCCGACGTCTCCCCGGACTCCCCGGCGGCCGTCGACTGGGACGCGACCCTCGCCTTCCGCCGCCACCTGTGGGCGCAGGGCCTGGGCGTGGCCGAGGCGATGGACACCGCCCAGCGGGGGATGGGCCTCGACTGGAAGGGCGCGGCGGAACTGATCACGCGTTCCGCGGCGGAGGCGAAGTCGGTGGGCGGCGCGATCGCCTGCGGCGTGGGCACGGACCAACTGACGGGCCCCGCGGACCTCCCGGCGGTCCTCTCCGCCTACGAGGAGCAGCTCGCCCTGGTCGAGTCGAGCGGCGCACAGGTGATCCTGATGGCGTCGAGGGCGCTCGCCGCAGCGGCCAAGTCACCGGAGGACTACCTCCAGACATACGGCCACCTCCTGCGCCAGGCGAGCGAGCCGGTGATCCTGCACTGGCTCGGCCCGATGTTCGACCCGGCGCTCACCGGCTACTGGGGGAGCGAGGACCTGGACGCGGCGACCGAGACCTTCCTGGAGGTCATCGCCGCGCACCCGGACAAGGTCGACGGCATCAAGATCTCCCTCCTCGATCCGGGCCGCGAGGTCGCCCTGCGCCGCCGCCTCCCGAAGGGCGTGCGCTGCTACACGGGCGACGACTTCAACTACCCCGAGCTGATCGCGGGCGACGAACAGGGCTTCAGCCACGCCCTCCTCGGCATCTTCGACCCGCTTGCTCCGCTGGCGGCACAGGCGGTACGGCTTCTCGACACGGGCGACACGAAGGCGTTCCGCGCCACCCTGGACCCCACAGTCGATCTCTCCCGCCACCTCTTCCAGACCCCCACCCGCTTCTACAAGACCGGAGTGGTGTTCCTGGCCTGGCTAGCGGGCCACCAGAGCCACTTCACGATGGTGGGCGGCTTCCAGTCGGCACGCTCGCTGCCGCACTTGTCCCGCGCGTACGAACTCGCCGACGCCCTGGGCCTGTTCCCGGACCCGCTCCTGGCCGAGTCCCGCATGAAATCCCTGCTCACGGTGTACGGAGTCCAGCAATGAGCAACGACGGCGAGGGCCTGGCGCGCTTCTCCATCAACCAGATGACGGTCAAGCAGCTTTCGCTGCCGGAACTGGTCGCCGCATGCACGGACCTGGGCATCACCGGGGTGGGCCTCTGGCGGGAGCCGGTCCAGGCCTACGGCCTGGAGGCAACCACCAAGCTGATGCGCGACGCGGGCCTGACGGTCACCACGCTCTGCCGGGGCGGCTTCCTCACGGCGATCGACCCGCACGCGCGCGTGCGGGCCATCGACGACAACAAGGCGGCGATCGACGAGGCGGCGACGCTGGGCACGGACACGCTGGTCCTGGTCTCGGGCGGCCTGCCTGCCGGCAGCAAGGACCTCCACGGAGCGCGCTCCCGTATCGCGGAGGCACTGTCGGACCTGGCCCCGTACGCCGCGTCCCGCGGCATCCGCCTGGCCATCGAACCCCTCCACCCCATGTTCGCCTCGGACCGCTGCGTGGTCTCCACGCTGGCCCAGGCGCTCGACCTGGCGGAGCAGTTCCCTGCCGGGCAGGTCGGGGTCTGCGTGGACACGTACCACGTGTGGTGGGACGACACGGCGCCCGCGCAGATCGACCGCGCGGGGCGCGGTGGCCGCCTGCACGCCTTCCAACTGGCCGACTGGATCACCCCGTTGCCCGAGGGCGTCCTGAACGGCCGCGGCCAGCTCGGTGAGGGCTCGGTCGACCTGCGGTCGTGGCGTTCCCTGGTGGAGCGGGCGGGCTACGGGGGCCCCATCGAGGTCGAACTCTTCAACGACGACCTGTGGACACACCCCGGCAAGAAGCTCCTCGCAGAAACGGCCCAAAACTACATCCGCCACGCCACGTAGCCTGGCCCCTGGGCCCCGAACAACCTCTCCCACCCACCCGCCCGTTCACCCCGCATCCACCCTGAACGAGCAGACTTCTCCCGCCCACCCACCCGATTGCCCCGCAGCACCAGGGGATGGGCGGGAGATCCACGCCCCCGCAGCCGGCGTCGAGACGCGAGGGGGTGTGTCGGTATTTCCGCCCGGAGCACGGTTCGCAGCACTCGCCAGCCGAAGCAATCAAGCGTCCAGGGGCGGATGGCGAGGACGGACATACCGGCGCGCACCCGCCCCCACAGCCGGAGCAGCGCCGCACCGGAACGCACCTGCACCCGGCGTCGAGACGCGAGGGGGTGTGTCGGTATTTCCGCCCGGAGCACGGTTCGCGGCACTCCCGAGCCGAAGCAGGCAAGCGCCCGCCAGCGGATGGCGAGGACGGACATACCGGCGCGCACCCGCCCCCACAGCCGGAGCAGCGCCGCACCACCCCAGAACAGCTACCTCTTCTTGCCGCCACCCAGGATCTGCCCCAGCAGGTCACCCAGCCCGCCCCCAGGTGAACCCGACCCCGCCGCCCCCGGCGCCCGCCGCGCCCGCTTGGTCAGCACCGTAAGCAGCACCGGAATCAACAGCTCGATCACGCGCGTCACGGACGCCGCAGGCAGCCCCGTCTTCTTGGCCACCGCATTCGCCACCGGCCTGCTCATCTTCGCGAGCACCCCCGACAGCATCCCGCCCGCCGCAAGCCCCCCGAAGCCTCCGAAACCGACAACCCCCTGCGGAGGCGACGCCTCGGCGAAGGCCTGTTCGACCTCCGGGGCCTCCGCGGGGTCCTCTGCCTTCTCCTGGAGGTTCCCCGAAAGCGCGGTCACCGTGGTGCCCACCACGTCCTGCGCTCCCGCGGCATCCGTACCGAGAAGCCCCGCGATCTCCTGGAGCCTGTCGTCGCCGAGTTCGTCGAGAACGTCCTTTTCCAGCGAGGTCTCGGGCGGGGTTCCCGCCGGAGTTCCGGCCGGGTTTGCGGCAGATTCTTCGCTCATGGGCGAAACGCTACTTCCGCCCTCCCGCATCGGCACTCCGAAAACTAGTGGCCTTGCCCGTGCAACCCTTCCCGCCCGACGCGGGTCGTACTTTGCGTCGGGGCCTCCGCAGGGGGGATCTGGGGGGATCGCGGAGTGCCGACAGGGGAGGGGAGACCCGAAGGGGCCCGGTCGTAAAGACCGGGCCCCTTCGAAGTTTCCGCAACCACCCCACTCCACCGCAACCACCCCATCCCACCGAACCCCACCGCACCGCACCCCGAGTTATCCACAGGCTTCCCGCACTGTCGGCGCAGAGCGATAGCGTCAGCTCATGTCGAGTCCAGCAGCGGCAAAGGCCGCAACGGCCGCAACGGCCGCAGTGGTCGAGGGTGTCCTTGAGCGGATCACCTACGCCAACGAGGAGAACGGGTACACCGTCGCCCGCGTGGACACGGGCCGCGGCGGCGGCGACCTCCTCACGGTCGTCGGCGCGCTGCTCGGCGCACAAGTGGGGGAGTCCCTGCGCATGGAGGGCCGCTGGGGCTCCCACGCGCAGTACGGCAAGCAGTTCACGGTGGAGAACTACACGACCATCCTCCCCGCCACCATCCAGGGCATCCGCCGTTACCTCGGCTCCGGCCTCATCAAGGGCATCGGCCCCGTCATGGCGGACCGCATCACCACCCACTTCGGCGTGGACACCCTCGACATCATCGAGAAGGAACCCAAGCGCCTCGTCGAAGTCCCCGGCCTCGGCCCCAAGCGCACCAAGATGATCGCTGCCGCCTGGGAGGAGCAGAAGGCCATCAAGGAGGTGATGGTCTTCCTGCAGGGCGTGGGCGTCTCCACCTCCATCGCCGTCCGCATCTACAAGAAGTACGCGGACGCCTCCATCTCCATAGTGAAGAACGAGCCCTACCGCCTCGCCGCCGACGTCTGGGGCATCGGCTTTCTCACCGCGGACCGCATCGCCCAGTCCGTCGGCATCCCGCACGACAGCCCGGAACGGGTCAAGGCGGGCCTGCAGTACGCACTCTCCCAGTCCACCGACCAGGGCAACTGCTACCTCCCGGAGGAGCGACTCATCGCGGACGCGGTGAAGCTGCTCCAGGTGGACACGGGCCTGGTCATCGACTGCCTCGCGGAACTGGCCGGGGAAGAGGAGGGCGTCGTACGCGAGAGGGTCCCCGGCCCCGAAGGCGAGGGAGACGTCACCGCCGTCTATCTCGTCCCCTTCCACCGCGCGGAACTCTCCCTCTCAGCCCAGCTCCTGCGCCTCCTGCGAACGCCCGAGGACCGCATGCCCGCCTTCCAGGACGTGGACTGGGACAAGGCCCTGAGCTGGCTGGCCACCCGTACGGGCGCCGACCTCGCCCCCGAGCAGCGGGAAGCCGTCAGGCTCGCGCTGACGCAAAAGGCCGCCGTCCTCACCGGAGGCCCCGGCTGCGGCAAGTCCTTCACGGTGCGGTCCATCGTGGAGCTGGCCCGCGCCAAGAAGGCCAAGGTCGTCCTGGCCGCCCCCACGGGACGGGCCGCCAAGCGCCTCGCCGAGCTCACCGGGGCGGAGGCCTCCACGGTCCACCGGCTTCTGGAGCTGAAGCCGGGAGGAGACGCGGCGTACGACAGGGACAGGCCGCTGGACGCCGACCTCGTGGTGGTCGACGAGGCATCCATGCTGGACCTGCTCCTGGCCAACAAGCTGGTGAAGGCCGTCGCCCCCGGCGCCCACCTCCTGTTCGTCGGAGACGTGGACCAGCTGCCGAGCGTCGGCGCCGGCGAGGTCCTGCGCGACATGCTCAGCGAGCAGAGCCCCGTCCCCGCGGTCCGGCTGACCCACATCTTCCGCCAGGCCCAGCAGTCCGGCGTCGTCACGAACGCCCACCGCATCAATTCCGGGGTACCCCCCATCACGCAGGGCCTCAACGACTTCTTCCTCTTCGTGGAGGACGAGACCGAAGACGCGGGCCGGGTCACGGTGGACGTGGCCGCGCACCGCATCCCGGCGAAGTTCGGCCTCGACCCCCGCCGCGACGTCCAGGTCCTCGCGCCCATGCACCGCGGCCCGGCGGGCGCGGGCAACCTGAACGGCCTGCTCCAGCAGGCCATCACCCCCGGCAGGCCGGACGTACCGGAGAAGCGGTTCGGCGGCCGGGTCTTCCGCGTCGGCGACAAGGTCACCCAGATCCGCAACAACTACGAGAAGGGGCAGAACGGCGTCTTCAATGGCACCGTCGGAGTAGTCACCTCGCTCGACTCCGACGAGCAGCGGCTCACGGTCCTGACGGACGAGGACGAGGAGATTCCGTACGACTTCGACGAACTGGACGAACTGGCGCACGCGTACGCGGTCACCATCCACCGCTCCCAGGGCAGTGAGTACCCCGCGGTGGTGATCCCCGTGACCACGGGGGCATGGATGATGCTGCAACGAAATCTGCTCTACACGGCAGTCACGCGCGCCAAGAAGCTGGTCGTCCTGGTCGGTTCGCGCAAGGCTCTCGGACAAGCGGTGCGGACGGTGTCCGCGGGCAGACGCTGTACGGCCCTGGACTTCCGGCTCGCCGGAGGCCGTGGATCCGCCCCCGGATCCACGCCCGGATCCACCTCCGGAAATTTTGATCGATCAAACGAGTAGGAAAGGTCACACACCACTTCCGCAACCGGGGCGAAGAGGGGCAGGATGAGTAGGTTGGCGGCACTGAGTGCCGCCAATAGGCCCAATGGTCGACCCCGAGTGCACTCTCCAGGGCCAAATGGGGGATGGTAGAGACAGTCAGGGCACCTCGAAGAAGAGGCACAACGTCGGTGAGGGATGACGTGAGCGACAACTCTGTAGTACTGCGGTACGGCGATGGCGACGAGTACACCTACCCGGTGATCGACTCGACTGTCGGCGACAAGGGCTTCGACATCGGGAAGCTCCGCGCCCAGACCGGTCTGGTGACCCTGGACAGCGGCTATGGCAACACCGCCGCCTATAAATCCGCCATCACCTACCTCGACGGCGAGCAGGGCATCCTGCGGTACCGCGGCTACCCGATCGAGCAGCTGGCCGAGCGCTCCACCTTCACCGAGGTGGCGTACCTGCTGATCAACGGCGAACTGCCGAAGGTCGACGAGCTCGCCAGTTTCAAGAACGAGATCACGCAGCACACCCTGCTGCACGAGGACGTCAAGCGGTTCTACGACGGCTTCCCGCGCGACGCCCACCCGATGGCGATGCTGTCCTCCGTGGTCAGCGCGCTGTCGACGTTCTACCAGGACAGCCACAACCCGTTCGACGAGGAGCAGCGCGACCTCTCGACGATCCGCCTTCTCGCCAAGCTTCCGACGATCGCGGCCTACGCGTACAAGAAGTCGCAGGGCCACCCGGTCGTCTACCCGCGCAACGACCTCGGCTACGTCGAGAACTTCCTGCGCATGACCTTCTCGGTGCCTGCCGCCGAGTACGACCTGGACCCGGTCGTCGTCTCCGCGCTCGACAAGCTCCTGATCCTGCACGCGGACCACGAGCAGAACTGTTCGACCTCCACCGTGCGCCTGGTGGGCTCGTCGCAGGCGAACATGTTCGCCTCGATCTCCGCCGGCATCTCGGCCCTCTGGGGCCCGCTGCACGGTGGCGCCAACCAGTCCGTCCTGGAGATGCTCGAGGGCATCAAGCAGGACGGCGGCGACGTCGACACCTTCATCCGCAAGGTGAAGAACAAGGAAGACGGCGTGAAGCTCATGGGCTTCGGGCACCGCGTCTACAAGAACTTCGACCCCCGGGCGAAGATCATCAAGGCGGCGGCGCACGACGTCCTCTCGGCGCTCGGCAAGTCCGACGAGCTGCTCGACATCGCGCTGAAGCTGGAAGAGCACGCGCTGGCCGACGACTACTTCGTCGAGCGCAAGCTCTACCCGAACGTGGACTTCTACACGGGTCTCATCTACCGCGCGATGGGCTTCCCGACCGAGATGTTCACCGTGCTGTTCGCGCTCGGCCGTCTTCCCGGCTGGATCGCGCAGTGGCACGAGATGATCAAGGAGCCCGGATCCCGCATCGGGCGTCCGCGCCAGATTTACACCGGTGAGGTCCTCCGGGACTTCGTCCCGGTCGAGGGCCGCTGAACTCACACAGCGAAAAGCGCCCCGCCGCCGATCCCCCCACGGGTCGACGGTCGGGGCGCTTTCCTGTTTCCCGGTGCGGATTCCCCCCACGGGATCCGGCCGGGCGTCTGTGGTGGCAGCGCGCCAGTCGTACTGCGATGCGATCTGCCGGGACGCGTACCTATCGGGAGGGCCGCTCAAAGCTCCCCGGTGTACGTGCCCCGGCCAACGCATTCCTAGGAACATCCCCCAAGATGTCCCCGATGTCTAGAGACGTCCCCCAAGACGTCCCTTGCATCGCCTCTTAGACTCGCGAACCCCCCGGATGGTTACGTTCGGATCGCTGTGATCTGCGTCTCTTGCATATGTCCTGTACATGCGCAAGAGGCCCGATATGCCGATCGGGGCCTATGAGTGAGAATACTGCAACAGAGATGTGAAGGGACTATGTAAACGCTCTGAGACGAAGGCTGTTGGTGACTACGAAGACCGATGAGAACGCCATCGCGGCGCCGGCGATCATCGGATTCAGGAATCCGGCGGCGGCGAGCGGCAGCGCGGCGACGTTGTAGCCGAAGGCCCAGAAGAGATTGCCCTTGATGGTGGCGAGGGTCTTACGGGAGAGCCTGATCGCGTCGGCCGCCCCGCGCAAGTCCCCGCGCACCAGCGTCAGATCGCTCGCCTCGATGGCCGCGTCCGTGCCCGTGCCCATGGCCAGGCCCAGATCGGCCGTGGCGAGAGCGGCGGCGTCGTTGACCCCGTCCCCGACCATCGCGACGACCTTGCCCCCGCCTTGCAACCGCCGTACGACATCGGCCTTCTCCTCGGGCAGGACCTCGGCGTACACGGAGTCCGCGTCGATGCCGACCGCTTCCGCCACCGCCAGGGCGACGGCCCGGTTGTCCCCGGTGAGCAGCACCGGCGCAAGACCCAGGGCGCGCAGCTCGCGCACCGCTTCGGCGCTGGTGTCCTTGACCGTGTCGGCCACGGCGAGGACGCCGCGTGCCACGCCGTCCCAGGCGACCAGGACGGCCGTACGTCCCGCCGCCTCGGCCTGCGCCCTGAGCGCGGCCACCGAGGCGAGCCCCTCGACTCCCGCGTCCGCCAGGAGCCGCTCACGCCCCACGAGCACGGCATGACCTTCCACCGTGCCGCGCACGCCGGACCCCGCGACGTTCCCGAACCCCTCCACGGCGGGCAGAGCGCCCGTCTGGAGCCCCAACTCCGCGGCGGCGCCCGCGGCGACCGCCCGCGCCACGGGATGCTCCGAGGCGTGCTCCAGGGCCCCCGCGAGGCGCAGCAGCTGCTTCTCCTCGGTCTCCCCGGCGGCGTACACCTCCCGCAGCGTCATGCGCCCCGTCGTGACCGTCCCGGTCTTGTCCAGGACGACGGTGTCCACCCGGCGTGTGGACTCCAGGACTTCGGGACCCTTGATGAGGATGCCGAGCTGCGCGCCGCGCCCCGTGCCGACCATCAGGGCGGTCGGTGTGGCAAGGCCGAGCGCGCACGGGCAGGCGATGATCAGGACGGCGACGGCCGCCGTGAAGGCGGCGGTCACGTCGCCGGTGGCGCCCAGCCAGCCGCCGAGCGTGGCGGTGGCGATGAGCAGGACCACCGGGACGAAGATCCCGGCGATCCGGTCGGCCAGGCGCTGCACCCGGGCCTTGCCCGTCTGCGCGTCCTCGACGAGCTTCGCCATCCTGGCCAGTTGGGTGTCCGAGCCGACCCGGGTGGCCTCGACGATGAGCAGCCCCGAGACGTTCGTGGTCGCCCCCGTCACCGCGTCGCCCGCGGTCACGTCCACCGGCACGGATTCGCCGGTCAGCATCGACGCGTCGACCGCGGAGACGCCTTCCACGACGGTGCCGTCGGTCGCGACGGCCTCTCCCGGCCGGACGACGAAGCGGTCGCCGACCACCAGGCGCGCGACCGGCACACGGACCTCCGAGCCGTCGCGCAGTACGGCCGCGTCCTTGGCGCCCAGTTCGAGCAGGGCACGCAGGGCCGCCCCCGCCTTCCGCTTCGAGCGGGCTTCCAGCCAGCGGCCGAGCAGGATGAAGGAGATGACCCCCGCGGCGACTTCGAGATAGAGCGTCGACGCCGCGTCGGCGCGCGAGACGGTGAACTCGAAGCCGTGCCGCATCCCCGGCATCCCCGCGTCCCCGAGGAACAGCGCCCACAGCGACCAGCCGAACGCGGCCAGCGTGCCCACCGACACCAGCGTGTCCATGGTCGCCGCGCCGTGCCGCAGATTCGTGAACGCCGCCCTGTGGAAGGGGAACCCGCCCCAGACGACGACGGGCGCGGCCAGGGTCAGCGAGAGCCACTGCCAGTTGTCGAACTGCAGCGAGGGGATCATCGCGAGCAGGACCACGGGCAGCGAGAGCACCGCCGAGCCGACGAGGCGTTGGCGCAGGGTGTCGGGCTCGGTGATGTCGGCCGTGGTGGCCGGAGCGTCCGGCTCGGGGGGAGCGGGGACGATCTCCTGCGCGCTGTAGCCCAGTTTCTCGACCGTCGCGATCAGCTGCGCGACCTCGATCCCTTCTCCGTACGAGACTTTCGCCTTCTCCGTGGCGAGATTGACCGACGCGGTCACGCCCTCCACGCGGTTCAGCTTCTTCTCGATGCGGGCGGAGCAGGAGGCGCAGGTCATTCCGCCGACGGCGAGTTCGACTTCGTTCATGGCTCTCTCGTACGACTGGGGTGCAACGGCGGCAGGCCCTGTGACGGTGTCACAGGGCCTGGGGTACCCGGCAGCGGGCGGGTCAGGCTTGGGCGGCACCGGCGAGTTCGTAGCCCGCCTCGTCGACGGCGGCGCGGACGTCGGCCTCGTCGAGCGGGCTCTCGGAGACCACGGTCACCTGGCCGGTCGCGGCCACCGCCTTGACCGAGCTGACGCCGGCGATCTCCGAGATCTCGCTGCTCACGGCACCCTCGCAGTGACCACAGGTCATCCCGGTCACCTTGTACACGGTCGTCAGCTCGGTCTGGGCGCTCATGTCGTTCTCCTCGGTGAGGGTGCGGAGTGTGTGCGTATGTATGCGTCGTAATGTGCAGGAGTGGTCCCGGTGTTCCCGGAGACCCCCTGACGCTCACCACACTATACCCCTAGGGGGTACACCTCAAAGAGGGGGAGGCGGTCGGGGGTGATGCCCCATCGGGGGGCTCAGTCCTGGCGCCCGCGGTTGCGCGGCCTCGCGGCGACCCAGGCGCGGACGGTGTCCGCGTACCAGTAGGGCTTCCCGGACTCCACGTGGTCGGGGTCGGGGAGCAGGCCGTGCTTGCGGTAGGAGCGCACGGTGTCGGGCTGTACCCGGATGTGCGCGGCGATCTCCTTGTACGACCAGAGCCTTCGGTCGGTCATCAGTGGCACCTCCCTGCGGGCGCCGCAGGGGCGACTCGGGGGGAGTCGTCGGGGGAGCTGCGGCGCGACGCTGGCGATCACTCAGCCTGTGCCCGGTGAACGACGCGGAGTGACCGCGCGGAGGCGGCTGTCGACTGGCTGTTACGGATCACCCGCGTATACGGGACATGCGTGACAAGAGGGTGTTGTTTGTGACGCTTGTGATGCATGGGGCAGGGACGAACGCGACTGAGGTGACCGAGTGCGTGCCTGTCGCCGGCGTGGCGCCGAGCCGCGAGCACGCAGGCCGGCGTCGGGTGTGCCCCGCAAGGGGCGCGGGGAACTGCGCGATCAGCCCCCGCCGGGCAGCGGGCGGACTCTCGCCGCCCCTCGCAGCGGGGCGTCAGGCGCCGCAGGACCGCAGATACGACCGCGTCCGGCGGGCGATGGGCAGCGGCTGGTCCGGCGGGCACGGATACATGTCCTGCTCGACGATCGCGAACAGGTCGACGTCCAGCTTCTGGGCCGCGGCGAGGACCGGCTCGATGGCCGGAACGCCGGTCGGCGGCTCGCACATCACGCCGCGCGCCACCGCGGGCCCGAACGGCATCTCCTGCGCGCGCACTTCGGCGAGCACGGCCGGGTCGACCTGCTTGAGGTGCAGATAACCGATGCGCTCGCCGTACGTCTCGATCAGCTTGACGTTGTCGCCGCCGCAGTACGCGTAGTGCCCGGTGTCCAGGCAGAGCGAGACGAGGCCGGAGTCGGTCGCGTCGAGGAAGCGGGTGACGTTCTGCTCGTCGTCGATGTGCGTGTCGGCGTGCGGGTGGACGGCCACGCGCAGCCCGTACTGCTCGCGCACCTCGTACGCCAACCGCTCGGTCTGCGTGGTGAGCTGGTGCCACTGCTCCGGGGTGAGCGTGCGGTCCTCGAGGACCTCGCCGGTCTTGTCGTCGCGCCAGAAGGACGGGATGACGACGAGGTGCTCGGCGCCCATCGCCTGCGCGAGCGCCGCGTTGTCGGCCACATGGGCCCAGGTCTTGTCCCATACGGAGGGTCCGTGATGCAGGCCGGTGAAGACCGTTCCGGCGGAGACCTTCAGGCCGCGCCGCTGGGTCTCGGCGGTCAGTACGGCCGGATCGCTCGGCAGATAGCCGTACGGGCCGAGCTCGATCCACTCGTATCCGGAGTCCGCCACCTCGTCGAGGAAGCGGCTCCAGGGGACCTGGCCCGGATCCTCGGGGAACCACACGCCCCACGAGTCGGGTGCGGAGCCGATCCGGATGCGTGACAGCGTCGTCATGTCCGCCAGCTTTCAGGGCGCCGCGGAACGATGTCAAGGAGTGGTCCGAATGTAAGGACAATGTGTTGACAGGCGCCGTGGGGCGGAATAGACCTAGGGGCTGGGTTCAGGGGGCGGGAACGGCAGCGAGAGGGAGTGCAGGGTGTCCGATCCGTACGACGTCATCGATCCGTACGACGTCATCACCATGGGCCGGATCGGGGTGGATCTCTATCCCCTGCAGGCCGGGGTGTCCCTCGCCGACGTCAGTACCTTCGGCAAGTTCCTGGGCGGTTCGGCCTCGAACGTAGCCGTCGCCGCGTCCCGGCTCGGCCGCCGCGTCGCGGTCGTCACGCGCACCGGCGAGGACCCCTTCGGGGACTATCTGCACCGGGAACTGCGGCAGTTCGGGGTCGACGACCGGTGGGTGAGCCCGGTCGCGGGCCTGCCGACCCCGGTGACCTTCTGCGAGGTCTTCCCGCCGGACGACTTCCCGCTCTACTTCTACCGGCAGCCGAAAGCCCCTGACCTGGAGATGTACGAGAAGGAACTCGACCTCGGCGCGATCACATCGGCACGGGTGTTCTGGATGACGGGCACGGGGCTCTGCGCGGAGCCCAGCCGTTCGGCGACGCTGGCCGCGCTCAGGGGGCGGGCGAAGGCCGGGCTCACCGTCTTCGACCTCGACTGGCGGCCGGTGTTCTGGGAGCGGGTCGAGGAGGCGCGGGACGCCTACGCGCAGGCGCTCGCGCACGCCACCGTCGCGGTGGGCAATCTCGACGAGGTCGAGGTCGCCACGGGAGTGCGCGAACCGGAGGCCGCCGCCCGCGCGTTGCTGGACTCCGGCGTCGAACTCGCCGTCGTCAAACAGGGCCCCAAGGGGGTCCTGGCCATGAACGGCAAGGGCGAACGCGCCGAGGTGCCGCCGCTGCCCGTGACGGTGCTCAACGGCCTCGGCGCCGGGGACGCCTTCGGCGGGGCCCTGTGCCACGGGCTGCTCGCCGGCTGGGACCTGGAGCGGATCATGCGGTACGCCAACGCGGCGGGGGCGATCGTCGCCTCGCGCCTGGAATGTTCGTCCGCGATGCCCTTCCCGGACGAGGTCGAGGCGGCGCTGGCCGCGGGAGCGGTGCCGGTGGGGGAAGGCAATGAAGGCGATGACTGACCTCGCCGAGCTCATCCGCATCCGGGCCAGGCACCCCGAAGCCATCGCCGAAGCCGCCGCCCGGCGGGCCAGGAGGCCGCTCCTCGGCGACACGGGGCGGCTGATGATCATCGCCGCCGACCATCCCGCCCGGGGCGCGCTCTCCGTCGGCGGGGACAAGCTGGCCATGGCGAATCGCGGGGACCTCCTCGAACGGCTCTGCCTGGCGCTCTCACGGCCCCGCGTGGACGGTGTGCTCGCCACCGCCGACATCCTGGAGGACCTGCTCCTGCTGGGCGCCCTGGAGGGCAAGGTCGTCATGGGGTCGATGAACCGTGGCGGGCTCGCGGGGGCCTCGTTCGAACTGGACGACCGGTTCACGGGCTACCGGGCGCAGGACATCGACCGGCTCGGGTTCGACGCGGGCAAGCTCCTGCTGCGGGTCGATCACGACGACCCCGGCTCCCTGACCACCCTGCACTCCAGTGCCCGCGCGATCGACGCCATGGCCGAGCGGAAGCTGCCCGTCTTCGTCGAGCCCTTCCTCAGCAGCCGCCCGCCCGGCGGCGGCCCGCCGCGCAACGACCTGAGCGCGCGGGCCGTCACCACGTCCATCGCCATCGCGTCGGGGCTCGCCGGGACTTCGGCGTACACCTGGCTGAAGGTCCCCGTCACCGAGAATCCGGACGACATGGCGCAGGTCATGGAGGCGTCGACACTGCCCGCCGTCCTCCTCGGGGGCGACATCGGCGACGACAGCGACGCCGCGTACGAGAAGTGGCGGGGCGCTCTCCAACTGCCCACCGTGCACGGACTCGTCGCCGGGCGCACGCTGCTGTACCCGGCCGACGGCGACGTGGCGGGCGCCGTCGACACCGCCGTCGGACTGCTGTAGGAGGGCCACATGACGTACGTACCGAAGGGCAGCGCGGCCGAAGGGCCGTACGCACTCGAACTCGATCCCAAGCGGTCCGGTCTGGTCTATTCCGCGCTGCGCGTGATCGACATCGAACCCGGCACCACGCACTCCTTCGCCACCGGGGAGAGTGAATGGATCGTGCTCCCGCTGACCGGCGGCTGTACGGTGCACGCGGAAGACGAGATCATCGAACTGCTGGGCCGGGAGAGCGTGTTCAGCGGAGTGAGCGACTTCGCCTACGTGCCCCGTGACGCCCACATCCAGATCGCCTCCGGCGCGGGAGGCCGCTTCGCCCTGGCAGGAGCGAAGTGCGAGCGTCGACTCCCCGCCCGCTACGGCTCCGCGCCGGAGGTTTCCGTCGAGCACCGCGGCAGCGGCACATGCTCCCGCGAGGTCCGCAACTTCGCGTCCGCGGACGCCTTCGAGTGCGACCGCCTCATCGCCGTCGAGGTCATCACCCCCGCCGGCAACTGGTCCTCGTACCCTCCGCACAAGCACGACGAGCACCGCCCCGGCGTCGAGGCCGAGCTCGAAGAGATCTACTACTTCGAGATCGAGGCGACACGGGAAGGGCAGGAAGGCTTCGGCTATCAGCGGGTCTTCCCCTCGCGCCCCGGCGGCACCGACGTCCTGGCCGAGGTCCGTACCGGCGACGCCGTGCTCGTCCCCGACGGCTGGCACGGCCCGTCGATCGCCCAGCCGGGGCACAGCATGTACTACCTGAACGTGATGGCAGGTCCCGGAGAGGAACGGGAGTGGCGGATCTGCTTCCATCCCGATCACACGGAGGGGTACCGATGACGGCGGAGGGACAACGATGACAGCGCAGGAGCAACGATGACCTCGACGATCAGGCTCACCACCGCGCAGGCTCTCGTCCGCTTCCTGACCCGGCAGTTCACCGAGCGCGACGGCGAGCGGCAGCGGCTCATCGGCGCCACCTGGGGGATCTTCGGGCACGGCAACGTCGCGGGCATCGGCCAGGCCCTCGTGGAGTACGGCAACGACATGCCCTTCCACCAGGGCCGCAACGAACAGGCCATGGTGCACGCAGCCGTCGGATACGCCCGCCAGTCGGGCCGCCTGTCCACGCACGCCGTCACCACGTCCATCGGGCCCGGCGCGACCAACCTCGTCACCGGCGCCGCGCTCGCGACCATCAACCACCTCCCGGTGCTCCTGCTGCCCGGCGACACCTTCGCGACCCGCCCCGCCGACCCGGTGCTCCAGCAGCTCGAAGTCCCCTACGCGGGCGACGTGTCCGTCAACGACTGTCTGCGCCCGGTGTCGAAGTACTTCGACCGGATCACCCGCCCCGAGGCCCTGATCCCGGCCGCGCTCGGCGCGATGCGCGTCCTCACCGACCCGGCGGCCACCGGCGCCGTCACCCTCGCGCTTCCGCAGGACGTACAGGCGGAAGGCTTCGACTGGCCGGAGGAGTTCTTCGAGGAGAGGGTGTGGGGCGTACGCCGACAGGCACCCGACCCGCATGAACTGGCCGCCGCCGCACGGGCCGTGCGCGCGGCGCGGCGCCCGCTGATCGTCGCGGGCGGCGGAGTCCACCACAGCGCGGCCGAGGACGCGCTGCGGGACCTCGCGGACGCGACCGGCATCCCCGTCGCCTCCACGCAGGCCGGCAAGGGCTCCCTGCGCTTCGACCACCCGGCGGACGCCGGCGGCATCGGGCACACGGGCACGGCCACGGCCGACGAACTCGCCCGCACCGCCGACCTGGTGATCGGCGTCGGCACCCGCTACAGCGACTTCACCACCGCGTCCAACACCCTCTTCGAGACACCGGACGTCCGTTTCCTGAACCTCAACGTCACCGCGTTCGACGGCCACAAGATGGCGGCCACGCCCCTGGTCGCGGACGCGCGCGCGGGCCTGGAAGCCCTGACGGTCGCCCTTGAGGGGTGGCGGGTCCCGCCCGCCTACGTCACCGAGTACAGCGAGGACAAGGTGCGCTGGGAGCTGCGCGTCGACGCCGCCTACACGGCCGACGACCCCGACGCGCGGCCCACGCAGGTCCAGGTCCTCGGCCTGCTCGACGGCATCGTCACGGACACGGACGTGATCATCAACGCGGCCGGATCGCTCCCCGGAGATCTCCACAAGCTGTGGAGGGCGCGCTCGCCCCGGCAGTACCACGTCGAGTACGGCTACTCCTGCATGGGATACGAGATCCCCGCCTCGATCGGCGTCGCCCTCGCGGCACCGGACCGCCAGGTCTGGGCCCTTGTGGGCGACGGGACGTATCTGATGATGCCCACCGAAATCGTCACGGCCGTCCAGGAGAACATCCCGGTCAAGGTCGTGATCCTGCAGAACCACGGATACGCGTCCATCGGCGGGCTCTCCGAGTCCGTGGGCGCCGAGCGGTTCGGCACCGCCTACCGCTTCCGGGCGCCGGACGGCACATACACGGGCGCCCCGCTGCCCGTCGACCTCGCGGCCAACGCGGCGTCGCTCGGGATGCGGGTGATCCGCGCCAAAACAGTGGCTGACCTGCGCGATGCGCTCGCCGAAGCGCGAGCCGCCGACGGTCCCACATGTGTCTACGCGGAGACGGAAACGGCAGACACAGTGTCGCCCCCGCCCCCGGCGCAGGCGTGGTGGGATGTGCCCGTGGCCGAGACAGCGGACCGACCGTCCGCGATCAAGGCCAGGAAAGAGTACGACCGGCACGTCTCAGCCCGACGCCGCCACCTGTGAGAGTAGGGATGCTTGTCATGACGAAGACCGTCAATCACTGGATCGGCGGGAAGTCCGTCGAGGGCGTCTCGGGTACGTACGGCCCCGTGACCGACCCGGCGACCGGCGCCGTCACCACGCAGGTCGCCTTCGCGTCCGTGGACGAGGTGGACGCCGCCGTCGCCTCCGCGCGCGAGGCGTACGCCACGTGGGGCAAGTCGTCCCTGGCCAAGCGCACCTCGGTCCTCTTCGCCTTCCGCGCGCTGCTCGACGCCAACCGTGACGCGATCGCCGAGCTGATCACCGCCGAGCACGGCAAGGTGCACTCGGACGCGCTCGGCGAGGTCGCCCGCGGCCTGGAGATCGTGGACCTCGCGTGCGGGATCACGGTCCAGCTCAAGGGCGAGCTGTCGACGGAGGTGGCCTCGCGCGTGGACGTCTCGTCCATCCGCCAGCCGCTCGGTGTCGTCGCGGGCATCACGCCGTTCAACTTCCCGGCCATGGTGCCGATGTGGATGTTCCCGCTCGCCATCGCGTGCGGCAACACCTTCGTACTGAAGCCGTCCGAGAAGGACCCGTCGGCGTCGCTGAAGATCGCCGAGCTGCTCTCCGAGGCCGGTCTGCCCGACGGCGTCTTCAACGTCGTCCACGGCGACAAGGTGGCCGTCGACCGCCTCCTGGAGCACCCGGACGTGGCGGCCGTCTCCTTCGTCGGCTCCACGCCCATCGCCCGCCACATCCACGCCACCGCGTCCGCCAACGGCAAGCGCGTCCAGGCGCTCGGCGGCGCCAAGAACCACATGCTGGTCCTGCCGGACGCGGACCTCGACGCGGCTGCCGACGCTGCCGTCTCGGCCGCGTACGGCTCCGCGGGCGAGCGCTGCATGGCCATCTCGGCCGTGGTCGCGGTCGGCTCCATCGGCGACGAGCTCGTCGCGAAGATCAAGGAGCGGGCCGAGAAGATCAAGATCGGCCCCGGCAACGACCCCACGTCCGAGATGGGCCCGCTGATCACCTCGGCCCACCGCGACAAGGTCGCCTCGTACGTCACCGGCGCGGCGGCCCAGGGCTGCGAGGTCGTCCTCGACGGCACCGGCCACACCGTCGACGGCTTCGAGAACGGCCACTGGGTCGGCCTCTCGCTCCTGGACCGGGTGCCGGTCACGGCCGACGCGTACAAGGACGAGATCTTCGGCCCCGTGCTGTGCGTCCTTCGCGTCGACACGTACGAGGAGGGCGTGGCGCTGATGAACGCCTCGCCCTTCGGCAACGGCACGGCGATCTTCACCCGCGACGGCGGCGCCGCGCGGCGCTTCCAGCTGGAGATCGAGGCGGGGATGGTCGGCGTGAACGTCCCGATCCCCGTGCCGGTCGGCTACCACTCCTTCGGTGGCTGGAAGGACTCCCTCTTCGGAGATCACCACATCTACGGAAATGACGGCACGCACTTCTACACACGGGGCAAGGTCGTCACCACCCGCTGGCCGGACCCGTCGGACGCGCCGGAGGGCGTGGACCTGGGTTTCCCGCGGAATCACTGAGTAGGGATCTTTCAGCCCGTCCGGCGTTTGAGGACGAACTCGGCGAAGCCGGTGATTGGGGGGCAATCAAGGCCCCCGCGCCAGCGGGTTTTCGGGAAGGGGCGGGGTTGGGGAAATTCCTGCCGTACTGCAGCGGTGGTACGGCAGGCCCCCCGCCTACTCCTCAAGTAGCCAACGGGGTTCAACCCACCGGCTGCCACGGTTGTCACCCCTCGCCCGTACGGTTGACGCATGGATCTACGACTGCCGAAGCTGCCCAAGCGCAGACTGCTGGCCGCAGCGGCCGCCCTCGCGCTGCTCGCGGGCGCCGGCACCTGGACGGCGGCGGCATCGGACGACGGCCCCACCGTGCACCGCCAGGACCGCGTCATGCGGATGACGGGAGCGGGCGGCGCGAAGATCGACACGTCGTACTTCACCGCAGGCGACCCCGACGTGAAGCGCCCCGCAGTCCTCATCGGCCACGGCTTCGGCGCCAGCAAGGACAAGCTGCGCGCCCAGGCCGAAGACCTGGCGGGCAAGGGGTACGCGGTCCTCACCTGGTCCGCCCGCGGCTTCGGCAAGTCCACCGGCAAGATCGGCCTGAACGACCCGAAGGGCGAGGTCGCCGACGCATCGCACCTGATCGACTGGCTGGCCGAGCGCCCCGAGGTGCAGCTGGACAAGAAGGGCGACCCCCGCGTCGGCATGACCGGCGCTTCGTACGGAGGCGCGATCTCCCTCCTCACCGCCGGTTACGACAACCGCGTGGACGCCATCGCCCCCCAGATCACGTACTGGAACCTCAGCGACGCCCTCTTCCCGAACGGCGTCTTCAAGAAGCTCTGGGCGGGCCTCTTCATCAACACCGGCGGCGGCTGCGAGCGCTTCGAGAAGCAGCTCTGCGAGATGTACAACCGCGTCGCGGTGAACGGAAAGCCCGACGCTGCTGCCCAGAAGCTCCTCGCCGAGCGCAGCCCGCAGGCCGTCGGCGACCGCATCAAGGTGCCCGCCCTGCTCGTGCAGGGCCAGACCGACTCCCTCTTCCCGCTCGGCCAGGCCGACGCCACGGCCAAGGCACTGCGCGCCAACCACGCGCCCGTCTCCGTCGACTGGATCGCGGGCGGCCACGACGGCGGCAACCCCGAGACGGAGCGTGTCGAGGGCCGCATCGGATCATGGTTCGACCGCTATCTGAAGGACGACAAGAGCGCGGACACCGGCCCCGGCTTCCGCGTGACGCGCACCGGCGGCATGGACTCCACCAACGGATCGGCGCAGCTGCGGGGCGCGAGCCGCGATCAGTACCCCGGCCTGGAGAGCGGACTGCGGGACATCGCGCTCAAGGGGCGCGAGCCGCAGCGCGTCGAGAACCCCGCGGGCGCGGCGCCGCCCGCCATCTCCGCGCTTCCGGGCGCGGGCGGCGGCGGTCTGGACGAGCTGTCCTCGCTGGGCGTCGGCGTCTCCCTGGACTTCCCCGGCCAGCACGCCGCGTTCCAGTCGGCGCCGATCGAGGACGACCTGCGGATCACCGGATCACCGAAGGTGCGGGTGCACGTCAAGTCCACCAGCGAGGACACGGTGCTCTTCGGCAAGGTGTACGACGTCGGCCCCGGCGGCGGCCAGAAGGTGCTGCCCTCGCAGCTGGTCTCACCGATCCGCGTGGAGGGCACGAAGGCGGGCAAGGACGTCACCCTCACCCTGCCCGCCGTCGACCACGACCTGCAGAAGGGCCACCGCCTGCGCCTCGTCCTCGCCTCGACGGACCTCGGCTACGCCTCTCCGACCCAGCCCGCCACGTACACGGTGTCCACGAAGGGCGACCTCCAGGTCCCCACGGCGCCCGGCGTGAAGACGGCGGCGACGCCGCTGCCCGCCTGGGTGTGGTGGCTCCCCGCGTCCGGAGCGGTGATCGGGGTGCTCCTCCTGGTCACCGCGCGGCGCCGGACGGCGGCGCCCGCGCCCGACCCGGAGCTCGGGGAAGTACCGCTGCGGATCACGGACTTGAGCAAGCGGTACGCCAAGTCGGTGGACCGTTACGCCGTGCGTGACCTCTCCTTCAGCGTCGAGAAGGGCCAGGTGCTCGGCCTCCTGGGCCCGAACGGCGCGGGCAAGACGACGACCCTGCGCATGCTCATGGGCCTCATCAAGCCCGACGCGGGCGAGATCCGCGTCTTCGGGCAGGCGATCCGGCCGGGCGCTCCGGTCCTCTCCAGGGTCGGCGCGTTCGTCGAGGGCGCGGGCTTCCTGCCGCACCTCTCGGGCCGCGAGAACCTGGAGCTGTACTGGAAGGCCACCGGCCGCCCCGCCGAAGACGCCCGCATGGACGAGGCGTTGGAGATCGCCGGGCTCGGTGATGCCCTTGCCCGCGCGGTGCGGACGTACTCACAGGGCATGCGGCAGCGGCTCGCGATCGCCCAGGCCATGCTCGGCATGCCGGACCTGCTGATCCTCGACGAACCGACGAACGGCCTCGACCCGCCGCAGATCCGCGAGATGCGCGAGGTGATGATCCGCTACGCGCAGGGCGGCCGTACGGTCATCGTCTCCAGCCATCTCCTCGCCGAGGTCGAGCAGTCCTGCACGCACCTGGTGGTCATGGACCGCGGCCGGCTCATCCAGGCAGGACCGGTCGCCGAGATCGTCGGCTCCGGCGACACGCTCCTGGTGGGGCTCGCGGACGACATCTCCGAGCCGATGGTCGACAAGGTGGCCGCGCTGCCCGGCGTCGCGTCGGCGGTCCGCGCGGACGGCGGCCTGCTCGTACGGCTCGACGGCACGGAGGCGGGCAGCGCGGCGCGGCTGCTGCCCGAACTGGTGCGCCTGGAGCTGCCCGTGGAGTCCATGGGCCCGCACCGCCGCCTCGAAGACGCGTTCCTGACCCTGATCGACGGAGGCAACGCATGAGCGCCACAGCCACGGAACCGGGCAGGCAGCCGGGCCGGGAGCCGGGCCGGGAGCCGGGCGGTCAGTCCGGCACGGAACGGTCCACGGCTCCCGGCTACCGCCCCGGCCGTACGCTGCCGCTGCGCGTCGAGGCGGTCCGCCAGCTGAAGCGGCGCCGGACGCTCGTGATGGCCGGAGTGATGGGCCTGCTGCCCTTCGTCCTGCTCATCGCGTTCGCCGTCGCCGGTTCGCCGGAGTCCCGGAGCGGCCGGGTGACCCTGATGGACACGGCCACGGCGTCCGGCGCGAACTTCGCGGCAACGTGCCTGTTCGTGTCGGCGGGCTTCCTGCTCGTCATCCCCGTCGCGCTGTTCTGCGGGGACACGGTCGCCTCCGAGGCGAGCTGGTCGTCGTTGCGCTATCTCCTCGCGGCTCCCGTGCCGCGGGCCCGCCTCCTCTGGTCGAAGCTGGCGGTGGCGCTCGGGCTCAGCGCGGCGGCGATGGTGCTGCTGCCGCTGGTCGGCCTGGTGGTGGGGTCGATGGCGTACGGCTGGGGGCCGCTCCACATCCCCACCGGCGGCGTCATGCCCGCGGGCACGGCGGCCCAGCGCCTCGTGATCGTCGTGGCGTACATCTTCGTCTCCCAACTGGTCACGGCCGCGCTCGCGTTCTGGCTCTCGACGAAGACGGACGCGCCGCTGGGCGCGGTAGGCGGCGCGGTGGGCCTGACCATCGTCGGCAACGTCCTCGACGCGGTCACGGCCCTGGGCAGCTGGCGCGACTTCCTCCCGGCGCACTGGCAATTCGCCTGGGCGGACGCGATCCAGCCCCGCATGGAGTGGGGCGGAATGATCCAGGGCTCAGCGGTCTCGGTGACGTATGCGCTGGTGCTGTTCGCGCTGGCGTTCAGGGGGTTTGCGCGGAAGGACGTGGTCAGCTGAAGGGCGGGGCGGAGGTGCTTGTGCCTCGCCCTCGTGACTTCACGCAGCGTATGAGTGAGGCGAGTTGTGCGGGGGAGGCGGAGAGCTCCGTGCCGGGAGCTTCGCTTTCGCGGAGGAGGATGCTTGTGGGGGTTGCGGTGAGTTGGAGTACACCCTCTACATCCCCCACGACGCCGACCCCACACCACCGGCGCCACCGTCGAGCACTGCCCTGGATGCTGAGCGGGGCCGGGGGTTGGCGCTCGTCCGCACCTGCGCCGACGGCTGGGGCTGGTATCCGCTCACGAGTACGGGGGACTCCGGAAAGTACGTCTGGTGCGAACTCTCGGCTGCGTGAGCGGGGGCTGTTGTGGTCCGGCGTTGGTCTGGGCACCGGTGCCGTCCGGTGGTCGCGAGTTTGGCGGTTGCGGGCCGGGAGTAAAGGGCGCTCCTACGTCGCGTCGGCTGCGCCGATTCCGCTGCGCTCCACCCTTGACTCCCGTCCCTCCACCGCGCGAGGGAAAGCGACCGGACGGCCCGGGGGCGGGACTCTCGACCAGGGCAGCCGGGATATCCGGCTTCCCGTCGGGTGCGGACTGGTTCGTTTGGGGCGGCCGCCAGAGGGTGAGGTGCGCGATCCGCTCCGGGGATGGGTGCCGGTCTCGTCAAGCGGCTGCGGACTGGTCCGTTGGGGGTGGCCGCCAGGGGACGGGGCGGGCGTGGGGCGGGGTGGTCCGTCGGCTGGTCGTGGGGCGGATTGCAGGAAAGTCGCACGCCGCGCCGGGTGGAGGGCGGGTGCGGCGGGACTTTTCTGCGATCGGCACTCTTTTGCCATCGCCAGGAGGGTCGGGGGTGGGGCACCTACTTTGGCAAAGTTGTGTTCCTGCAGGCGGGGGGCGCACGCGTGGGCCTATGCGCCCTCTGGGGATGGGGTGTTGGTCCTCCCGCAGGCGCACGCCCGGTGAGCAGACGGCCCCGTCGCCAACTGCGGCTGCCCGTGGGTGAGGGGCGGAGGGTGGCCGACCGTGGAGTCGGCCCCGGCAGTCCCGTCCGGCAGCCGCCGGGCGGGACCGGCGCACACTGCCCGGCCCCTCACCCCCAGAGGGCGCATCACACACTCCGCGCGCCCCCCGCCTGCAGGAACACAACTTCGCCAAGTAGGTCCCCCACCCCCGGCCCTCCGCACCGATTGCAGAAAAGTCCCGCCCCACGGGCCCTCAGTGCCTCGTTTCGTGCGACTTTCCTGCAATCCGCCCCACGACCGGGCGACGGACCGCCTTCCCGACTGCCGGGCAGCCGGGTGCCCGTCCCCTCCCGCCGACACGGACCGCCGCCCCACGCCCGCCCCGTCCCCTGGCGGCCACCCCCAACGATCCGGTCCGCAGCCGCTTGACGAGACCTGTGCCCCGGTCCAGCGGGTCGCGCACCTCACCCTCTGGCGGCCGCCCCCGACGAGCCAGTCCGCACTCGACAGGAATGCAGACGACCCCACGGCCCCTGGTCGAGAGTCCCGCCCCCGGGCCGTCCGGTCGCTTTCCCTCGCGCGGTGGAGGGGCGGGTGTCAAGGGTGGAGCGAAGCGGAATCGGCGCAGCCGACGCGCAGCGCAGCGGAGCGCCCTTTACTCCCGGTCCGTAACCGCCAATCTCGGGAGAACCGGACGGCACCGGTGACCGATTCAAACGCCGGTCCAGCACAGCCCCCGTTCCGGTGCCGATTCACCCCGGCCACCCCCGACGAACCAGTCCGCACCCGACACGATGACCCCGCGACCGGCCGGTCCTAGTCGAGAGTCCCACCCCCACCCCGGCCCCACCTTCACCCCCCCCCAGAGGCCGTCGCGGCCCACGCCCTGGGAATCTCTCCTGCCGGGCCCCCTCCTAGAGGAGCGTTCCGCCGATCCGGCGCTGCCTCCATCTGCACCGACAGGGCCCGTGGGCAGGGCCCGTCGGCCATGGCCGACGATCTGCGCACCCACCGCCGGGCGTTACCTTGGTGGCTCCCCGTACCCGCATTGAGACTCGACCGCAACGCTTTCGAGCGAGCGTTCGCGGTGCCCCGCGCGTCACAGTCATGTGAACCGACGACGCGAGGGGGCCAGGATGCGGACACGGACCTGGAAAGTACGGCGGGGGCTGCTCGCCGCGGCTGTGGCCGGTGGGCTGTTGCTCACCGGATGCGGTGGCGGCGGCGGTGGCAACACGGACCGGGCCAGCGACACCAGCGGGAGGGAACGCAGCGACACTGCCCCGGTCCTGCCCGCACCGGGCCCCGCCTCCCCCGGCACCGGCGACGCGGCCACCCCCGAGGAGCAACAGGACCGCAAGGACCGCGACTTCGCCCCGCCCCCCGACTACCTCTCCACGTTCGCCCTCGACGTGGACACCGCCTCGTACGGCTTCGCCCGCCGCACCCTCGACGAAGGGCGCCTGCCGGACCCGGCGACCGTACGCCCCGAGGAGTTCGTCAACAGCTTCCGCCAGGACTACCCGCGCCCCGAGGGCGACGGCTTCTCGGTGAACGTGGACGGCGCCCGCACAGACGAGGACGGCTGGTCCCTCATGCGGGTGGGCCTCGCCACCCGCGGAGACGGTCCGGACGGCGAACGCCCGCCCGCGGCCCTCACCTTCGTGATCGACGTCTCCGGCTCGATGGCGGAGCCCGGCCGCCTCGACCTGGTCAAGGAGTCGCTCGGGACCATGACCGACGAGCTGCGCGACGAGGATTCCGTCGCACTCGTCACCTTCAGCGACAGCGCGGAGAAGGTGCTGCCCATGACCCGCCTCGGCGGCCACCGGGACAAGGTGCATTCGGCCGTCGACGCGATGGAGCCGACCCAGTCCACCAACCTCGAAGCGGGCATCCGCACGGGGTACGACACCGCGGTGGGCGGCCGGCGCGACGGCGCGACCAACCGCGTCGTGCTCCTCTCCGACGCCCTCGCCAACACCGGCGAGACCAGCGCCGACGGCATCCTGGAGCGCATCTCCGACGCCCGCGAGGAACACGGCATCACCCTCTTCGGGGTCGGCGTCGGCAGCGACTACGGGGACGCGCTGATGGAACGTCTCGCCGACAAGGGCGACGGCCACACCACGTACGTGTCCGACAGCGAGGAGGCCCGCAAGGTCTTCTGCGAGCAGCTCCCCGCCAACATCGAACTGCGCGCCCGCGACGCGAAGGCGCAGGTCGCCTTCGACCCGCAGACCGTCAAGCAGTTCCGCCTCATCGGCTACGACAACCGCGCGGTCGCCGACGACGACTTCCGCGACGACACCGTGGACGGCGGCGAGGTCGGCCCCGGACACACCGTGACCGCGCTGTATGCCGTACGGATGAGGCCCGCAACGAGCGGACACGTGGCGACGGCGAGCGTCCGCTGGCTCGACCCCGACAGCCGCGCACCGCACGAGGAGTCGAACGAGATCGAGTCGGGTGACCTGGAGGGCGGCCTGCGGGACGCCGACCACGGGCTGCGGACGGCGGCGGTCGCCGCGTACTTCGCGGACGCGCTGCGGCAGGGAGCCTCCGGCACCACTGCGGGCCCCGAGCCGATGTCCACCTCTACCTCCACCTCCACCGATTCCCCCGGATCCAGGCAGCCGCTGCCCGGCGCGCCCTCGCTGGCCGAACTGGCGGGGATCGCCGACGCGTTGTCATCGGACGGCGACGGCGACGGCGACAAGGCCCTGCGGGACCTCGCGACCGCCGTCCGGCAGGCGGACCGGCTCACCGACCGTTACGGGGGTGGCGGGAGCGGCGGAGAGGACGAGGGCGAGATTACGGGCTAGAACTCGTCGGGGGTCTCAGTTACCGCACAACTGCCGCTCGGCCCGCACCGGGTCGTTGGGGAAGCGGAACGACGTCCGGTCCCACACCCCGGCGACATTGCGCAGGAACCGCCCCGGCGTCATCGGATCCCGCGTCGCCGCCCGCAGCTCGGCAAGGGCCCCGCAGTCGAGCGCCCGCCGGGCGGCGGCGACACCCGCGGGGTCGAGGCCCGCGGGGAGGGGGCCATGGCCGCGGTCGGCGAAGATCCACGTATCGGGGAGCCGCTTGTCGTGGCCCACGCGGCTGCCGTCGATGCGCTCGGAGTGGGCGGCGAGGGGATAGGCGAGGCCGATCGGATCGAGGGCGGCGCCATTGAGGGGGACGACGGTGCCGCTGAAGCCGAGGGTCATGTAGACGCCGGTCACCGTGGGGGAGTTGGTGCCCGCCGGGGTCCTCGCCAGGAACAGGCTCGGTGTGCCCTCGCGATCGGCTTCGCGTACGAGACGTGCGTAGGCGACGTTGCCCGGGTAGCCCGCGAAGTCGTGGTGCAGGGGGTGCGGGGCCGCGTTCTGCTGGACGTACACCCCGCGCTCGTCCGCCACCCCTTCGGGCCCGATCCGTCCCTCGTACGGAATCCGCAGCCAGCTCGCGCAGGCCACCGCCCAGATGCCGATGCCCACCGCCGCGATGGTCCACGCGCGCGTGAGGGGCACCAGGAAGACCGGCAGGAGCATGAGCAGGAGACCCGGCAGGAACATCCGGCCGTGCATGAAGTCGCCGCCCACCTTGATGACGTAACCCCAGCAGAGGAGCCCGGCGACGACGGGCGCGAGCGCGGGGACCAGCGGAACGGAGCCCTTGCGTCCTGCCGATGCCGATGCCGATGCCGATGCCGATGCCGATGCCGATGTCGATGCCCATGCCGAGACCGATACCCCTGCCGCCGACGGCAGCAGGGCCGCGAGCAGGAACAGCGCGGGCACCCACAGCAGATAGGGCTCCCCGAAGTCCGCGAGGTAGTCGAATCCGCGCCCCCACAGGCTCTGGGATGCCTCCTTGGTCACGCCGGGCAGCGGCATCAGCTGCCCGTAGTACCCGACCCGGAAGATCTCGTACGCGACCGGCAGCGCGAGGGCGGCTCCCAGGCCGCCGAACGCGGCCCGCCGCGAGGGCTGCGCGATCAGCCACTGGGCGACGAGGAAGACAGCGGTCACGAGTGCCAGGTCGGGCCGTACGAGCGGACCGAGCCCCAGGACCACGCAGGTGGCGGGCGAGTGCGCCCGCGTGACGAGCAGCAGCCAGGCCCCCGCGATCCAGCAGGTGGCGAGGCCGGTCTCCAGACCGGAGGTGGCGAAGTCCCAGACCGGCGGCAGCGCGAGCAGGACGAGACAGCCGACGGGCAGCACTGCCTTGTCCGCGTACAGCCGCATTGCCCCGAACGAGGCGAACGCGAACCCGGCGGCGGTAAGCAGCAGCCCGCCGTACATCGCCGCCCGCGCGATGTCGAAGCCCGGCAGCCCCGCGAGCACCAGCAGCCACTGCCAGAGGGTGCCGGTGGACGACTCGGCGCGCTCGCCCGCGTTGAAGACGGGGCCGTTGCCGGCCAGGATCTGCCGGACCGTGCGGACGTAGATGTGCCCGTCGTCGGACATCCAGCGCCGCTGGAACCCGGCGAACACGATGACGCAGGCCGGCAGCAGACAGAGGACCCAACGCCGGAGACCGCCCCCGGCGTCGCGTCGGCTGTTGAGCAGCCCGAGGACGGCGTCGGGTTCGCGGGGTGAGAGTTGCGTCGACGTCATGATCCAGTTATCGGCGCAGGTCAGGCGTGGCTTGAGGACTATTCGGCCCGTCCGGCGGTTGAGGACGAACTCGGCGGAGCCGGTGATCCGGGGCGCGTAACAAGCTCCGGCCGGCGCCCGCCCCGCCCCGCGAACACCGCTCTAGCCAACACCGCCCCGCAAACACCGCTCTAGCGAATCTGCCGCCCGGAAATCGCCCTGGCGATCACCAGGCGCTGGATCTCACTCGTCCCCTCGAAGATCGTGTAGATCTTCGCGTCCCGGTACATCCGCTCCACCGGATGCTCCCTGCTGTACCCCGCACCCCCGAGCACCTGCACCGCCTTCTCCGTCGCCGCCACGGCCAGTTCCCCGGCGCGCAGCTTGGACATCGAGCCCTGGCCCGCGTCGAACGACTTGTCGTTCCGTGCCATCCAGGACGCCTGCCAGATCAGCAGCCGCACGGCCTCGATCTCGGTCCGCAGATCGGCCAGCGCGAAGGCGATGGACTGGTTCTCGATGATGGGGCGGCCGAAGGCCTCCCGTGAGCCCGCGTAGTCGAGCGCGTACTCGTACGCGGCCCGCGCGATCCCGAGCGCCTGCGCCCCCACCGTCGGGCGGCTCACCTCGAAGGTCGCCATGGCGGCCTGGCCGCGGCCGCCTCCGGAGCCCGCCTTCGCGCCTTCGCGGGCCCGCGCCAGCCGGGCGTCGAGTCGCTCCTTGCCGCCGAGCAGGCAGTGCCCCGGCACGCGTACGTCGTCCAGGAACACGTCCGCGGTGTGCGAGGCCCGAAGCCCCAGCTTCTTTATCTTCTTGGCGCCTTCGAGGCCCGGCGTGCCGGGCGGCACGATGAACGCAGCCTGTCCCCGCGAGCCGAGGGCCGGGTCGACGGACGCGACCACCACATGGACGTTGGCGATGCCGCCGTTCGTGATCCACGCCTTCTGGCCCGACAGGGTCCACTCGTCGCGTGCCTCGTCGTACTTCGCGCGCGTGCGCATCGCCGACACGTCCGAGCCCGCCTCGGGCTCGGAGACGCAGAACGCCGCGACCTTCGGGTCGTCCTCGTCACCGAAGCACTGCGGCACCCACTCGGCGAGCTGGTCGGGCGTGCCCGCGGAGAAGATGCCGGCCACCGCGAGCGACGTGCCGAACAGGGCCATTCCGATGCCCGCGTCGCCCCAGAACAGCTCCTCGTTGGCTATCTGCAGCGAGAGCCCGCTGGGGTCGCCGAACAGATCGGCAAGGGACTCGAACCCGTACAGGCCGATCTTCGCGGCCTCCTGGATAACGGGCCAGGGCGTCTCCTCGCGCTCGTCCCACTCGGCGGCCGCCGGCCGCACCACGTCGGCGGCGAATCCGTGCACCCAGCCGCGCAGATCCCGCTGTTCCTCGGTCAGTTCGAGCGAGAAGGCCATGATGTGCTCCTTTCGTTTCGGAAGGTCGGTGCCGGGGGTCAGGCCTTGGGGATGTCGAAGTAGCGGGTGAGGCCGGCGGCGAGCGCCACATCGCCCGCGATCTTGAGCTTGCGCATCATGAACATCGTCACGGGGTTGGCGTTGCCGGAGACCAGCTTGAGGAACTCGGCGTCGGGCATGACGAGTGTGACGCGCGGGTCGGCGTCCGAGCGGCCTTCGCGGACGGTGCAGGTGCCGTCCGAGATGTCCGTCTCGTAGACCGTCTCGACCGACTCGTCGACTCCGGTGATCTTCCAGCGGATCAGGGCCTTGAGCGTGCCCGCGGCCTCCGGCTTGAACTGCCGGCCCATCCGCCCGAACACCTCCTGCAGGACGCGGGCGCGCAGCTCGGCGTCCCGGGCGATCTCGTTGATCTCCTTGCTGGACAGGCCCTTGACGATCTTCGCGAATTCCTCGGGGGTGACGCTCGCGAAGTCCAGTCCGGCCACGCCTTCGGCCCCGCCGACACCATCTGCCATGGCAATCTCCTTACTCGATAGTAAGCTTACTAGAGGGTAAGGTAGCCCCGAGTCTGGGAGGCTGCAAGGGTGACGGTCAACGGGAGAACTGAGGGACGGCGGAAGCGCGTTCCGCGCCAGGAGCGCGAGCAGCAGATCATCGATGTGGCGGTGACGGTCTTCGCCAAGCGCGGCTATCACGCCGCGTCCGTGGACGAGATCGCCGAGCTTGCCGGGATCTCGAAGCCGATGGTCTATCTCTACCTCGACTCGAAGGAGGGTCTCTTCCTCGCCTGCCTGCGACGCGAGGCCGACCGCCTCGTGGCGGCGTTCCAGGGCGCGGCGAAGGCGGGTGGCGGTGCGCCCGAACTGCGTCTGCACGCCGGCCTCTCGGCGTTCTTCGCCTTCGTCGCCGCGCACCGCGACAGCTGGATCGTCCTGCACCGCCAGGCGTCGGAGCTGAGCGAGGCGATCGCGTCCGCCGTCGCCGACGCGCGGCGCGCGGTGATGGCCGAGGTCGCGGGCCTGGTCTGGGACGGCATCGCGGAGAGCGACGGCGGCACGCAACTCGACGACGAGGACGCCGACTTCGTCGCGCACGCGCTGGTCGGCGCCGCGGACTCGCTCACCGACTGGATGGGCGGCCACCCCGGCCAGTCGCCGGAGGGCGTCACGCTGCGGCTCATGAACATGGTGTGGGTGGGGATGGGACGGGTGCTGGAGGGGGAGGTGTGGGTGCCGCCCGCCACTCCTTCGCAGGAGGAGTGAGTGTTGCCGTCACCACGATGGGCGCTCCTTGCGCCACGGTGAGCGCTTCTGTCACCGATGTGATGGCCGACCACCGATTTCTTCGCTGCACACCCCATTGAACTTTCCCTACGCTTGAGTAAGTTGACCTCCCAGTAAGTACGCATGCACCGCAGCACCACCTCTGCACGTCAGTTGGTAGTTCGGGAGCCGGGAGCCGTCATGGGCGTACGCAAGGATCTGAAACGGGCGCAACGCCACAGCGAGCTGGCGGAACGGGCCGCGGTGGAGCTCGTCCGGGACGAGCAAGGAGTCGTGCGCGAGGCGCGTACCGCCCGGCTCGCGGCGAAGGCGACGACGGGCAGCACCGCCGACATCCCCTTCGCCAACGCCGCCGAGGCGCCCGAAGCGGTCGTCATGCGCCGCAAGCAGGGCAGCGACGGCCAGTGGCGGCCGGTCACCGCGGCGGCCTTCGCCCGTGAAGTCACGGCCACGGCCAAGGGGTTGATAGCCGCCGGGCTCGAACCCGGCGGCCGGGTCGCGCTGATGTCCCGTACGCGGTACGAGTGGGCCGTACTGGACTTCGCGATCTGGTCGGCGGGCGGGCAGAGCGTGCCCGTGTACGCCACATCGGCGGCGGAACAGATCGAGTGGATCGTGCGGGACTCCGGCGCGACGCTGCTGATCGCGGAGACGGCGGAGAACGTCACGACGGCCGGTGCGGCGGTCGCGGACCTCGCCGGGCCGCCGCGGGTCCTGTGCATCGATGACGGCGCGCTGACCGAACTCGTCTCCCTGGGGCGGGACCTGTCCGACGAGGAGGTCACCAAACGGAGGTCCGCCCTCACCCCGGACTCCATCGCCACCATCTGCTACACCTCGGGGACGACCGGCAAACCCAAGGGCTGCGTCCTGACCCACGGCAATCTGCACGCAGAGGCCGCGAACACGGTCGACCTGCTGCACCCCATCTTCAAGGAGATCACGGGCCAGGTCGCCTCCACGCTCCTCTTCCTGCCGCTCGCCCACATCCTGGGCCGCACGATCCAGATCGCCTGCATGCTCGCGCGCATCGAACTCGGCCACTGCCCGAGCATCAAGCCGGACGAACTGCGGCCCGAACTGCGCTCCTTCCGGCCGACGTTCGTCGTCGGCGTCCCGTACCTCTTCGAGAAGATCCACGACACGGGCCGCGCGACCGCGGAGAAGATCGGGCGCGGCGCGTCCTTCGACCGGGCCGAGGGGATCGCGGTGCGGTTCGGGGAGGCGTATCTGAACAAGTTCCTCGACAAGCGCGGCCCCGGCCCCTCGATCGGCCTCTACCTCGGCTGGGGCCTTTACGAACTGCTCGTCTACCGCCGCATCCGCAAGGAGGTCGGCGGCAGGCTGCGGTACGCGATCAGCGGCGGCTCGCCCCTCGACCGGCGCCTCAACCTCTTCTTCTACGCCGCAGGGATCGTCATCTACGAGGGCTACGGCCTGACGGAGACCACGGCCGCCGCGACCATCACGCCGCCGCTGAAACCGCGCCCCGGCACGGTGGGTCTTCCGGTGCCGGGCACCGCCGTGCGCATCGCGGACGACGGTGAGGTGCTCATCAAGGGCGGCATCGTCTTCGGCTCGTACTGGAACAATCCGGCGGCGACGGACGCCGTGCTGCGGGACGAGTGGTTCGCGACCGGTGACCTCGGGGCGCTCGACGAGGACGGCTATCTCACGATCACCGGGCGCAAGAAGGACATCCTCGTCACGTCCGGGGGCAAGAACGTCTCCCCGGCGGTCCTGGAGGACCGGCTGCGCAGCCGGGCGCCGGTCGGACAGTGCATCGTCGTCGGCGACAACCGTTCGTACGTCGGGGCGCTCATCACCCTGGATCCGGAAGCCGTCGAGCACTGGCTGTCGGTGCGCAAACGCCCGAAGGGCACCCCGCTCGCCGAACTCTGCCGGGACCCGAAGATGATCGCGGAGGTCCAGAAGGCGGTGGACTACGCGAACGAGGCGGTCTCGCGGGCCGAGTCCATCCGCAAGTTCTCCCTGGTCGAGGGCGAGTTCACCGAGGACAACGGGCTGCTCACGCCGTCACTGAAGATCAAGCGGCATGCGGTGGCGGCGGCGTACGAGGCCGAGATCGAGGCGCTTTATGGGGAGTGAGGCGGCGGAGGGGAGCGAGGGGAGTGAGGCGGCGGAGGGGGTGACGGAGCCCTCTCAGGGGGCGTACGACTTCGACGTGCTGGTGGTCGGGTCGGGCTTCGGCGGGTCGGTGGCCGCCCTGCGACTGACCGAGAAGGGCTACCGGGTCGGCGTACTGGAGGCGGGGCGCCGCTTCACCAGGGATTCGCTGCCCCGGCACTCGTGGGACCTGCGGAACTACATCTGGGCACCGGCCCTCGGTCTCTACGGCATCCAGCGCATCCATCTCCTTCGCAACGTCATGGTCCTTGCGGGCGCGGGGGTGGGCGGCGGCTCGCTGAACTACGCGAACACCCTCTACGTGCCCCCGCCGGCCTTCTTCCAGGACAGGCAGTGGGCGGGCATCACGGACTGGCGGGCGGAACTCGCCCCGTACTACGACCAGGCCCGGCGCATGCTCGGCGTACGCCAGAACCCGACCATCACGGAGGCGGACGAGCATCTGAGGGCGGCGGCGGACCGGATGGGTGTGGCGGACACCTTCCGGCTGACGCCCGTGGGGGTCTTCTTCGGCGACGGAGAGGACGCTGACGGGGCGGAGGCTGGGGGCGGTGGCGGTACCGGCGGCGCCACCGGCTCCAGCTCTTCAACGGCCGGGGCACGCCCGGAAGTTCCCGGCCCGCATCCGGAAGTTCCCGACCCGTATTTCGGCGGGGCCGGCCCCGCGCGAAGGCCCTGCACCGAGTGCGGCTCGTGCATGACGGGCTGCAAGGTGGGCGCCAAGAACACCCTCACCGAGAACTACCTCTACCTGGCCGAGCGGGCGGGCGCGGAGATCCGCGCGATGACGACGGTGGTGTCGGTGCGCGAGATCGCAGGGGGCCATGAGGTGGTGACCGTACCCACCAACAGGCGGCGCAGGGGCCGCCGCACCGTCCTGCGGGCCCGCCAGGTCGTCCTCGCGGCGGGAACGTACGGCACCCAGACGCTTCTGCACCGCATGAAGGACGAGGGCCTCCTGCCGGGCCTCTCCGACCGCCTGGGCAGGTTGACGCGCACCAACTCCGAGGCGCTGGTGGGTGCGGTGACCTTCCCGCGCCGCTACCGCAAGAAGTACGGCGCCGACCGCCCCCTGGACTTCACCAAGGGGGTGGCCATCACGTCCTCCATCCACCCGAACCCGACCACCCACATCGAGAACGTCCGCTACGGCAAGGGCTCCAACCTGATGGCGCTGATCTGCGTCCCGCAGTACCGCCGCAACCTCCCCAAGCCGCTGGCCGCCGTCCTCGCCTTCGTCACCCACCCCGTACTCGTGGCCCGGGTCGCGTCGACGCACCGCTGGTCGGAGCGCACGATCATCGGCCTCGTCATGCAGACCCACGACAACTCCCTCACCACCCGCCTGGGACGCCGCCGCCTGCTGACGGCCGAGCAGGGGCACGGCGCGCCCAACCCCGTGCACATCGCGGAGGGCTGGAAGGCGGCGGGCCTGGTGGCCGAACGCATCAACGGCTTCGCGGGCACGAACCTGGGCGAACTCCTCAACAAGCCACTGACGGCACACTTCCTGGGCGGCTGCCCGATAGGCGATACCCCGGCCGGGGGAGTGATCGACCCCTACCACCGCCTCTACGGCCACCCCGGGATCTCGGTGGTGGACGGCTCGGCGATCTCGGCGAACCTGGGCGTGAACCCCTCCCTCACGATCACGGCCCAGGCCGAGCGGGCGATGGCGCACTGGCCCAACAAGAACGAACAGGACGGCCGCCCGCCCCAGGGCACGGGCTACGCACGAGTCCCGGCCGTCACGCCACGGAGCCCGGCGGTCCCGAAGGGCGCCTACGGGGAACTGCGCCTGCCGGACGTGCCGTAGAGGGAATGCGCCGCCCATCAGCCGCCCATCAGCCGCCCGTCAGCCGCCCATCAGCCGCCCATCAGCCGCCCGTCAGCCGCCCGTCAGTCGATACAGAACTCATTGCCCTCGATGTCCTGCATCGGGATGCACGAGTCCACACCGTCGTACAGCGTCTGCAGGTGTATCGCGCCGAGCGGGATCAGCCGCGCGCATTCGGCCTCGAGCGCGGCGAGGCGCTCTTCTCCTACGAGCCCGGTGCCGACCCGCACATCGAGATGCACCCGGTTCTTGACGGCCTTCCCTTCGGGAACGCGCTGGAAGTAGAGCCGCGGACCCACGCCTGAGGGATCACTGCAGGAGAACGACGAGTCCCGCTCCTCGGCCGGCTGCGAAAGCTTGAAGTCATCCCAAGTGGCAAACCCCTCGGGCGGCGGAGGTACGACGTACCCCAACACCTCGCACCAGAAGCGGGCGAGACGCTCGGGTTCGGCGCAATCGAAGGTGACTTGGAACTTCTTGATCGACGTCATCGGATCACCGTATTCGGTGGCGTCCCGAACCCCATCCCTGCGGGCCACTTCACGACGCGACCACTGTCATGTCACGAACGTGTCTTGAGAACGATCAAGATGGAACTGACGTGATCACATCGCTGTCTGACCAGACAGAAACCCACACAGACGAACAGACCCAACAGGCAAACAGACCCAACAGGCGAACAGTCCCCACCCGCTTCGCCCACCCGCTTAGCCCGCTCGCTCCTCCCGGAGCGGCAGCCCCACGCAGACGCACACGCAGAGGAAAGACACCAATATGCGCACTCGGAAGATCTCGGCACTGACCATGACCGCTGTGGCCCTCGGCCTGGCGCTGACGGCATGCAACAACGGCGGCGCAGGCAACGCGTCCTCTTCCGAGAGCCCCTCGAGCAACTCATCGGCGGTGGCGACGGCCAAGAGCACTCCGAAGTCCGACGCTTCCACTGAAGACGGCAAGCAGGCGGGCACGCCCGCCAAGCCGGACGCGAAGTGCACGGACCAGCTCGACTACGCGGGCGACTCCCGCTCGAACGCGGAGATCAACTCGATCGGCGCGGACACCGGCACGTGCCCGCCGGTCCAGAAGTCCCCGTCCGACACGAAGTGCACGGACCAGCTCGACTACGCCGGCGACTCCCGCTCCAACGCCGAAATCAACTCGATCGGCGAAGACACGGGCACGTGCCCGCCGGTCAAGACCTCCGAGGCGGCATCGGGCGCACCGAAGCAGGCCGACACGAAGTGCACGGACCAGCTGGACTACGCGGGCGACTCCCGCTCGAACGCGGAGATCAACTCGATCGGCGAGGAAACGGGCACGTGCCCGCCGGTCAAGAAGTAGCGAACCGCTGACGTTCCCCTGTGGGGCCGCAGTGATGCGCACCCGGCCATGAAAGAGCCCCTCACGCGTCTTCGCAAGTGAGGGGCCATGTGCGCCCCCGGCAGGACTCGAACCTGCGGCCAAGCGCTTAGAAGGCGCCTGCTCTATCCACTGAGCTACGGGGGCCGGATGGTGGCCGGTGGCCTGGAGCCCGGGTGGGGACGAGCCGTGACCTTGCCGGGGACAAGGATAGGGCTCCCGGGTCCTTGTCCCTGGTGCTTCGCCTCCGAGGCGCTATGTGGAGGTTCAGTGAAGCGGTCCTGATAATCGCAGGCAGGTACGAATCCCGCATCGCTTTTGGCGCCTCACGCCTCGGGTGTTGTGCACTCGTTATGCCTGCGCCCCAGTCGCCCCTTCCGTCCCAAGTGTCCGATCGGCGCGCAGGCGGTGCCCATATGCTTCAGAATGCCGTCAAAATTGGGCATTCTTCACATGTGGTGACCTTGGACGTACGGCCTCAACTGCTCGACGCACTCTCCGCCCTGCGCGAGCGTGTCGCCGCCGCACGCTTTCCGCTCCCCCTGGTGGGGGCGCCACGCGCGCGTGCCAACCGGGACGAGCTCCTTGCCCAGCTCGACGACTATTTGGTGCCCCGCCTGCAGGCACCCGAAGCACCGCTGCTCGCCGTGATCGGGGGTTCCACCGGGGCGGGCAAGTCGACCCTGGTGAACTCCCTCGTGGGCAGGCGGGTCAGTGAGGCGGGGGTGCTTCGCCCGACGACCCGGACTCCGGTGCTCGTATGCCATCCGGAGGATCATCACTGGTTCGCCGACATGCGCGTACTGCCCGACCTCACGCGCGTGTGGGTGCCCCGTACGGAGCCTTCGGGTGAGGGCGAGCAGGATGACGGGGACGACGGGCGGGGCGACGACCTGCTGCCCATCGGGCCCGAGGGCGAGCGCGCGCTGCGCATCGAGACCTCGGAGACCCTGCCCCGGGGGCTCGCGCTCCTGGACGCCCCCGACGTCGACTCGCTCATCTCCGACAACCGCATCCTCGCCGCCGAGCTGATCTCCGCCGCCGACGTCTGGGTGATGGTGACCACCGCCTCCCGGTACGCGGACGCCGTGCCCTGGCATCTGCTGCGCACCGCCAAGGAGTACGACGCCACCCTCGTCACCGTCCTCGACCGGGTGCCGCACCAACTGGTGGCCGAGGTGTCGAGGCAGTACGGGGCGCTGCTCGCCAAGGCGGGCCTGGGTGACGTGCCGCGCTTCACCGTGCCCGAGCTGCCCGAGTCCGCGGGCGGCGGCGGGCTGCTTCCGTCCACCGCCGTCGCGCCGCTGAGGGCCTGGCTGACCCACCGGTCCCAGGATCCCGCGGCCCGTACGCAGGCCATCGCGCAGACGGCGTACGGCGTCATCCAGTCCCTCAACGTACGAGTCCCCGAGCTCGCGGGCGCCGTCGCCATGCAGTACGCGGCGGCGCTGCGGCTCACCGCCGCCGTCGACGACGCGTACGGATACGAGCACGCGCGCGTGCGGGAGCGTCTGCAGGCGGGAGCCGTCCTCGCGGGCGACGCGCTGAAACGGTGGCGCAGCTACCCGCTGGACTGCGGCGCCGGCGAGCTCCTCGACGCCGTCTCCGAGAGCCTGGAGTCGCTGCTGCTGTGCGCCGTGACCGCCGCCGACGAGCGGATCGACGAGGCGTGGCGGCGTGAGCCCGCCGCTGCTGCCCCCGGGCTCGGCGACCGCGACCGGGACGCGGAGAGCGCCGAGCACCGCATCGGGATGGCGGTACGGCGCTGGCGGCGCGTCCTGGAGGAGTACGCCGAGGACGAAGTCCGCGGACTCGAAGGCGTCGAGAAGAACTTCCTGCCCGACCCCGAGGTGGTGGCCGCCCTGCTCGCCACGGCCCTGCTCGGCGGGGGACGCGGACGTTCGGCGGGCGAGACGCTCGCCGAGCGGATCGGCGCCCAAGGAGCGCTCCGGCTGCGGGACCGGGGCGGACGCCTGCTCACCACCTACCTGGACAACGTCCTGGGCGCGGAGCGCGAGCGACGCCTCGCCCCCCTCGACTCCCTGGACGTGAACCCCGAACCACAGGCCGACCTGATCGCCGCGCTGTCCGTACTGCAGAAGGAGAGGTGACCGCGGTGACTGCCGTCACTGATCACACCGAACACGAGGGCCGTCCCGAGGGTGCCTCCGGAGCCGCTGGTGACGCCGGTGAAGCCGGTGACGTCGAAGCTGCCGGTGACGTTTCCGGCGGCTCCGAAGGCGTCTGGGACGACGGGCTGATCGCGCGGCGGGGCAGTGGCACGCGCGTGGACGCCGCTCAGCGGGCGGGAGGGGCGGCGGGGGGCGGCGGCGCCGACTCGTATGTCCCTGCGGAGAGCCCATCCGTGGCGGCCTCCGGTGCGCCATCCGGGGCTCACTCCGGCACCTCTTCCGGTGTTTCGACCGGTGTCTCGACCGCGTACGAAGGGCCCCTGCGCGCCCGGCTCGACGCCCTGCGCGAACTCGTCGGGCTCTCCCGTACCCGCCTCGACAGCGCCACGCTCGCCGAGGCCGGCCGGGTCCTCGACGAGGCCGCGGCCCGGCGCAGGCTCTCCGGACGGCACACCGTGGTCGCCATCGCGGGCGCTACGGGGAGCGGCAAGTCGACGCTGTTCAACGCCCTGGCCGGGGTAACGATCTCGGAGACCGGCGTTCGCCGACCGACCACCGCGGCACCCATCGGCTGCAGCTGGACCGACGGCGCCGCGGGGCTCCTGGACCGGCTCGGCATCCCCGGACGGCTGCGCAGGCGCCCGCTCCAGGGTCCGGACACGGGCACGCTGGAGGGGCTCGTCCTGATCGATCTGCCCGACCACGACTCGGCGGTCGGGGAGCATCGCGCACACGTGGACCGGATCCTCGGGCTCGTCGACGCGGTCATCTGGGTCGTCGACCCCGAGAAGTACGCCGACGCGATGCTGCACGAGCGCTATCTGCGGCCCATGGCCGGGCACGCCGAGGTCACGTTCGTCGTGCTCAACCAGGTGGACCGGCTGCCGGGCGACGCCGCCGACCAGGTGCTCGACGATCTGCGGCGGCTGCTCGACGAGGACGGCATCGCTCTCGGCGAGCACGGCGAACCCGGTGCCATCGTGCTCGCCATCTCCGCGCTGACCGGCGACGGAATCGGTGAACTTCGCGATTCGCTCGGCCAATTCACCAAGGAGCGGGGCGCCGCCGCCCGGCGCATCTCCGCCGACCTGGACGCGGCGGCCGACGAACTCTGGCCCGTGTACGCGGACGGGGCGGGGGCGAACAGGGCGCGCGGCAGGGGCCGGATCGGGCTCAGCGAAGAGGCCCGCGAGGACTTCGCCGACCGGCTCGCGGTCGCGGTGGGCGCGGCGGCGGCCGGGCAGGCTGCCGAGCGGGCCTGGCGGCGCCACGCGGGCAAGGCGTGCGGTACGCCATGGCTGAGGCTCTGGCGTTGGTACGAGGCCCAGCGTTCTCCGCAGGGCATCGGCTGGCCCGTGGGGCAGGCCCCGGCGGACGAGGAGGCCACGGCTCGCCAGCGCGTCGAACACGCGGTGCGCACGGTGGCCGACGAGGCCGCTTCCGGGCTGCCCCAGCCGTGGGGGCAGGCCGTGCGGGAGGCGGCGGTGCGCGGCGCGGAGGGGCTGCCCGAGGCGCTGGACCAGCTGACGTTGACGGTCGGGGTTCCGGAGGGGCGGCCGCCGCGGCCCGGCTGGTGGCCGGTCGCCGTCCTCGCCCAGGCGGCGATGACGATGCTGCAAGTCGTGGGCGGGCTCTGGCTAGTGGCGCAGATCATCGGGATCGTCGAGCCGAACCTGGGCGTGCCGGTGCTGCTGATGCTGGCAGGCATCGTGGGCGGTCCCTGCGTGGAGTGGGGGAGCCGGATGGCGGCCCGTGGCCCGGCGCGACGCTACGGCCTGGATGCGGAACGACGGCTGCGGGAGGCGGCTGCCGGGTGCGGGCGGGCGCGGGTCCTTGATCCGGTGGCGGCGGAGTTGCTGCGGTATCGGGAGGTTCGGGAGCAGTACGTGCGGGTTACGGGGGCGGCGGTGGGCTGAGCTGCTGGCTGAACGGCCGGTTGAACGCTGGGCTGAGCGGCTGGTTGTGCCATGGGCTGAGGGATGGGATGAGCTGCGGGATGAGCGGCGGGCGGGCAGGCCCTTCGCCCCGTTCGGGTGAGGGAGTTTTCCACAACTGCCCGGTAGGCCACAGGGCTCAGCGGGATCCTCCCGACCGGTCCACTCTGAGATCGACGCCGCGGGACCGACCGCCGCGGCAGCGGAAGCGGAGTGGACGAGGGAGGGGTTCGGCATGAACGAGACCTTGGTGACGGTAGTGGGAAACGTCGCGACGACACCGGTGTTCCGGGAGCTGGCCTCCGGGCCGGTGGCGCGGTTCCGGCTCGCGGTGACGGCGAGGTACTACGACGCCGTGCAGAACGTCTGGGCGGACGGGCACACCAACTTCTTCACGGTGTGGGCGAAGCGATCGCTCGGATCGAATGTGCAGGGCTCTCTGACCATCGGTGAACCCGTCATCGTGCAAGGGCGGTTGAAAGTGCGCGACGAGGAGCGCGGTGGTCAGCACTGGACGTCTGCGGACATCGACGCGATCACCATCGGCCACGATCTCTCGCGCGGGACGGCGGCGTTCCGGCGCGTGCTCAAGGCGAACGCGGCGCTGACGGAATCAGCGGCGGAGCGCGAACCTGAGCCCGCACCGGTGGGATGACGGGCCATCAGGTGAGCCGTCTTCAGGGCTGCCGGGAGAGGGTGACCGATGTGCGGCTTATCGGCGAATGGGTGTCGTTGATTTGTCGATAAGCCCAGTTGGAAAAGGTTGTTGGCGATAACGATTCCGAGTCGGATCGGTTATCGAACGGCAGTACTGGGGACCGTGGTCTGCCGCTTCCCTAGGATGCCGGACGTAGCTAGCGGGGCAGTTGGTAGTGGATGCCACGCAGGTGGCAGGCGATTCTGCCCCTTTCAATCTGCTGGCGGGATCACCCCCCTCGAAGTGAACGGGTCCCGTCCGGAGGGGAATTCTGTGTCTTTTGCGCGTTCTGTGTTCTCTGCGTTCTCTGCTCTCTCCAGGGGGCGCGCGTGCTCTGCGCCGTCCCGGCGGAGACGGGGCGCCGCGCGCCTCGCCGCGGTGACGCTGGCGACCGGAGTCGTCGCAGCGGGCGCGATAGCCACCGCGGGTCCCGCCGCGGCGGAAGAGGCCCCGCAGAACCGGGGCGGAGCCGTCGCGACGCTGGGCGGGCTCCAGACGTACGGACAGGCGGTCCTCCGTGACAACGGGGAGAGCCAGCAGGTTCCTGCCGGCCTCTTCGAGATGTCCGTAGACGGCGGCGGCACCCTGCAGACGTACTGCATCGACATCCTCAACCCCACGCAGAAGGACGCGAAGTACCAGGAGACCGCCTGGAGCGGCACGTCGCTGAACGGCAACAAGAACGCGGGCAGGATCGGCTGGATCCTGCAGCACTCGTACCCCCAGGTGAACGACCTCGCCGCGCTGGCCCGCAAGGCGGGCGCGCGATCGCTCACCGAACAGTCGGCGGCAGCCGGCACGCAGGTGGCGATCTGGCGCTACTCGGACGGTGCCGAGGTGGAGGCGGTCGACCCGCAGGCCGAGAAGCTCGCGGACTACCTCTACAAGAACGCCCGCGGCGCGGCCGAGCCCAAGGCCTCGCTGACCCTCGACCCGCCCGCGGTCTCCGGGCACGCGGGGGAGCGGCTCGGCCCGGTCACCGTGCGGACGGACGCGGACGCCGTGTCCGTGACCCCGCCCGCCGACTCGGTGGCGAGCGGAGTGAAGGTCGTCGGCAAGGACGGCAAGCCCGTCACCTCGGCGGCCAACGGCAGCCAGCTGTTCTTCGACGTCCCCGAGGACACCCCGGACGGCTCGGCGGCACTCGCCGTGCAGGCGTCGACGACGGTGCCGGTCGGCCGTGCCTTCGCCTCCGAGAGTCGGAGCCAGACGCAGATACTCGCGGGCTCCAGTGAGTCGACGGTCTCCGCGACGGCGAGCGCCACCTGGGCCGAGGACGGCGCCATACCGACGCTGTCCGCGGAGAAGAACTGCGCCAAGAGCGGCGTGGACATCACGGCGGGCAACAAGGGTGACGAGGCGTTCTCCTTCCGCCTCATGGGCGTCAAGCACACCATCGAGGCCGGTACGTCGCGGACGGTGACGATCCCGCTCCAGGAGGACCAGCCCTACGACTTCACGATCAACGGGCCCAACGGCTTCGAGAAGCGGTTCAAGGGCGTGCTCGACTGCAAGACCGAGGGCAGCACGATCGGCAGCAAGACCGAGCCGGTCGCCGACCCGAGCCCCGCGTCGGCGGGCGGCACCGGCACCGGCGGTGGCGACCTCGCGGAGACGGGCGGCTCCAGCGCGACGCCGATGATCGCCGGAATAGCGGTCCTCATGGTCGTGCTCGGCGCGGCGGCGATGTTCTTCCTCCGCAAGAAGGAAGCCCCGACGTCCACGGAGACGCCGACCGAGGAGTGAGTGCGCTCGCTCGCGGGGGGGCGGGAGCGGGGGCGGGGGCCTGTGCGGTCAGCGGTCACCCCTGGGCTTCCGCGCCTCCCGCTGCGTTGGTGTAGCGCGCGGCCAGTTCGGCGAACGCGCTGGTCAGTTGTGGTGGGCCGATGACGTGGATGTCGGTGTCGAAGTGGCCGATGGTGGCGGCGAGGCCGGTCCAGGACCAGGAGCCGAGGGTGAGCCGACAGCGGTCGGGGCCGACTTCCTCGACGATGCCGTCCTCTACGAAGGGGGCCACGGCCCGCACGGGGAGGTTGAGGACGACTTCGCCCCGGCAGGGCCAGTCCGTGGTGGAGCCGTCCGTTCCACGGAACCGGCCGGTGATGAAGGCGGCCACGTCGCCGCCGGCCCCGTAACCGCTGCCACCGCCGGGTAGATCGCGCGGGGTGAAGCGCGGTCCGGTAGGCGTGCGGGGGTGCATCCGGTCGGCGCGGAAGGTGCGCCAGTCGTCACGGTCGAGATCCCAGGCGATCAGGTACCAGCGGCCGCGCCAGGTGACGAGGTGGTGGGGCTGGACCCGGCGGGGGCGTTCGGCGGGGTCGGTGGCCTCCGGCCCGGGGTCGGAGTGCTGGCGGACGGCGTGCTCGCGGACCGAGTGCTCGCGGGCCGAGTGCTCGTAGTCGAACTGCCGGTAGTCGAAGCGAAGTTCCTCGCGGGCGTGGATGACACGGCTCAGCTCGACGAGGAGCTGCGTACTGACCGGTGAAGCGTTGCCGCCGCCCGCCTCCGGTGCCTGGACGGCCGTGACCTGGAGCATGTCGATGCGCTGACGCAGCCGGGGCGGCATGACCTGGCGAATGGTGGCCAGGGCCCGCACGGCATCGTCACCGATTGTGCTGTTGGTGGCCGCGGACTGCAGGGCGAGGGCCACGGCCACGGCTTGGTCGTCGTCGAACAGCAGTGGGGGCAGTTGTGAGCCGGCGTCCAGGCGGTAGCCGCCGAGGGGGCCCTTGAAAGCGCGGATCGGGTAGCCCAGCTCCCGCAGACGGTCGATGTCACGGCGCACCGTGCGCGGGGTGATGTCGAGCCGCTCGGCGAGGTCGTCGCCGGACCAGTCGCGGTGCGTCTGGAGCAGCGAGAGCAGCGCGAGCAGCCGGGATGACGTCTTCTGCATGCTCACCACTCTGCCCGAATTACAGGACACAACCTGTCCGCTACTCCTGGAATGGTGGCTTTCACCGATTCACCGATTCACCGGTTCGCCGATTCACCGGACCACCCCACCACCGCGCAAGCAGCAGGAGAAAGCCATGCCGATCACGACCACCACCCACCTGAACTTCCGGGGCGACGCGCGGGCGGCGCTGGATCACTACCAGTCGGTCTTCGGCGGTCGTATCGCCGCCGTCACGTACAAAGACATGGGCAACGTGCAGAACGAGAACGAGGCGGACTGGGTGGTGTGGGGCGAGGTGGTGGGCGACAACGGCTTCCACGTCATGGCCTACGACGTTCCCTCGCACCTCCCCTGGGGCCAGGGCAGCAACCCCTTCTTCGTCTCCGTGCGCGGTGACGACACGGACGAGATCAGCGCCCTGTGGCAGAAACTGGCAGAGGGCTCGACGGTGGTGCAGCCCCTGGAGCCGTCGCAGTGGGCCCCGCTGTACGGCATGCTCACCGACCGCTTCGGCGTGACCTGGGTCGTGGACGTGGCGGCCCCGTACAACGGCTGACCAGCGCACGAGCGCACGAGCGAACGGCGGTACTGAAGTACTCCCATGACTTCCTCAAGCCCCAGCCCCAGCCCCAGCCCCAGCCCCAGCCCCAACCCCATCCTCAGCCCACGCGCCCTCAACCGAGCCACCCTGGCCCGCCAGTACCTGCTCGACCGCACCGCCACACCAGTCAGCGAGGCGGTGGCCCACCTGGCCGGCCTGCAGGCCCAAGAGCCGCAGGAACCCTTCATCGGCCTGTGGTCGAGGCTGCAAGCCTTCAGGCCCGACCAGCTCGACCAGGCACTGACGGACCGGCACGTCGTACGCACCCACCTGATGCGCCGCACCGTCCACCTGGTCACCGGCGACGACGCGCTCGCCTGGCGGGCCCGCCACGACGCCATGCTGCGCCAACGGGTACTGGCCACCTACCGGCGCGAGCTCACCGGCATCGACCTCGATGAACTCGCAGCGGCGGGCCGCGCGGTCATGGCCGACCACCAGCCCCGCACCATGACCGAGCTTGTCCAGGCACTCCAGAACCGCTGGCCGGACCCACCGCGCCGCGCACTGGGCGAGCTCCTCGTGGCAGGCGTCATCCCGATGGTCCAGCTCCCCCCGCGCGGTCTGTGGCAGAGGAAGGCAGGCGTACGAAACCTCCCCCTGGCCACGTGGCTCGGACACGAGATCGCCCCGCTACCCGCCAACACCGAACCCAACACCGACGCAGACGGCGACCTGATCGGACAACAAGACAACGACCTGGTCGGACAACAACTGGTACGCCGCTACCTCGCCGCCTACGGCCCCGCGGCCACCGCGGACATCCGGGCCTGGAGCGGCCTGGCCGGTCTGCCGGCGGCGGTCAAGGCCATGCGGGACGAGCTGGTCACGTTCCGGGACGAGCGCGGCCGGACACTCCTCGACCTGCCCGACGCCCCGCGCCCGTCCCCGGACACACCCGCCCCGGTCCGCTTCCTCCCGGCCTTCGACAACGCGATCCTCGGCTACCAGGACCGCAGCCGCATCATCGACGACGCCCACCTCGGCCTGTCCGTCGCGGGCCTGCGCGCAGTCCTGGTCGACGGCCGCGTCGCCGCCACCTGGACGACCCACGACCACCAACTCCGCGTAACGCCCCTGCGCACCCTCTCCTCCCCGGAGCGGGAATCCCTCATGGAGGAGGCCCACGCCCTGACCGCTTTCCTGGACCAGGACATCAACCAGCCCGTAATCGACGCTCGGTAACCGCTCAATTACCCTCGCACGCCAGGAACGTCCAGGTCACGGCCCCTGCCAAGTACTGGTTTCCTCCGGGAGGTAGCCGTCAGGCAAGATGGGGTGTTTTTGCCGAGCCTGATCATGCCAACGGCCCCTGACCAGCGGGTTATCCGCAAGTTAGGGGCCGGAGGCGGGCCGTGGGCCGTCTGTGGGCCGTCAGGCCGCCGGGGCGACGACCGGGGCGGGCTTTCGCAGGAAGACGGCGGACACGGCCGTCCTCGTCCGCGCCTCGCTGCTTGGCATCAAGTGCGTGTAGATCCGCAGCGTGAACCCGGGGTCCGAGTGTCCCAGGTAGACGCTCAACGCCTTGATGCTCTCACCGGCGTCCAGGAGCACCGAGGCGTAGAAGTGACGCAAGGCGTGCATGCCGTCGTCCGGCGCGGCTGCATAGCGCTTCTCGCCAGGGCGCTTGGGAGGGATGACGCCCGCGAAGGCCAGGGCGGGCTTCCAGACGTAGTCATCGAAGTAGCTGCGCCAGATGGCCTTGCCCACCCCGCTGGTGAAGACGAGACTCCGCGTCACGAGGGGCCCGTCCGGCGTCTTCCACGGCAAGGTGACCTCGACGGGCGGGAATTGGTCCATGTGCTCGCGGAAGCCCGTCGCAACTACCGGACTGAGTGGTGCGTCCCGGAGCTTGCCCCGCTTGGGCGGAGCGAAGACCAGCGTGCCGCGTACGCGCTTGATCTGCTGCCGGACGTGCACCCAGCCCGTACCGAGGTCAATGTTCTCCTCAGCGAGGCCGAACACCTCTCCCTGACGGAGCCCGCAACCACCGCCCGCGTCCACAGTGGCGGCGTACCGCTCGGGCAGCCCCGCACGGACAGCGAACACGCGCTCCTCAGGCCAGGGATGGATCAGACGGGGCTCAGGCTCCGGAGCCTTGACCGACTGGGCGTGGCAGGGATTCGCCCTGATCACTCCGTCATCAACCGCAGCGTTGAACAGGGACGACACGGAGTCGTAGATGGCGCGTCGGTACGTCGCGTTCGGCAGCGCCAGGCTGAGCATGTTCAACCAGGTGCGCATGTGCTCGGGCTTGAACGAACCCATGGGGCGCGACCCCAGGTAGGGAACCGCGTGCAGCCGAATGCGCCTGTCCACGACTTCCTGACTGCCCAGGTCTGTCGTCAACCCGTCCAGCCACTTCGCGGCGTACTCCCGGAACGTGATCTGCCCGGCTTTCGGGTCGATGAACTGGCCCGCGTCCATGTCCGCCTTGACCCGCGTGAGCCACTTCTCGGCGAGGCTCTTCTGGCGGTCCGGGAAGCTCTTGGACTGCTCGGAGCCGTCCGGCCCGACGTAGCGGGCGCGATAGCGCAGGCCGGTGCCGTAACGGTCGGTCTTGACCCTGACTGACTTGCCGTCCGGAGCGGTCTCGACCTTGTACCAGCGATCTTGGATGTGTCCGGGCATCAGGCGGCAGCCCCCTCTTGTAGGGAGGCGACCCAGGTACGGACGTCGTTCGGATCGAATCGGAGGTGCCGGCCGACACGGAACCCGCGGGGGCCGGTGTGCTTACGGCGCCACTGGTACACGGTCTCGACACTGGGCAGGTCGAACAGCTCCACCAGGTCGTCAGGCGTCAGATAGCGGGCGGGGAGCCGAGATTCCATCGTCACCACTCCCTCTCGCCGGAGGCTGCTTTGAGTTCTTCGCGGGCGATCTCGCGGTTGAGCTGGAGATCTCGGGCGATCGTCGTGGCGAGGGCGGATTCTCCGGGCGTGTGACCGTGGCCCGCGTACTGCCAGTCGGAGAGGACGAGCACGGTGTCCGGCTCGCGGTCGTCCAGGCCGAGGGCGTCGCGTTCCTGTGCGGCGCGGAAGTCGGCGCGTGCCTGGCGGAGTTCGCCGAGGGTGGTCGAGTAACGGCGGGACTTGGAGGAGAAGTGGCCCCGGAAGCCGAGCATGTGTGCCCACGCCCAGAGGCGGCGGTCCGGGTAGAGCGGATCGAGCAGCTTGCAGGCTTCGATCAAGCGGCGAGCGTGGGCGGGGACCTGGTGGCGGTCGAGGTCGGCGAGTTCGCTGATCCGGCGATCGAGAGTGCCGGTGTTCTCGGCGGCCTTGGTCGCGTACTTGGCGACGTACGAGGCGACGGCCTGTTCGGTGATGTCGGAGCCGTCGCCGAAGGCTTTGACCGGGCGCACGTCGAGCTGAGTGCCCCAGCGGAACGTACGGGTGGGCTGGTCATCGGCGGCCGGGACCGAGACCGAGGTGTACGAGTGCGTGGCTGCGGCGTGGATGGCGTCGGCGAGGAGGTCGCCGCTCGCCCAGGGCGGGGGCGGAGTGTCGCAGCCGTCCGGGCCGTCGAGGCGGATGACCGCGTGGAAGTGCAGGGCTCCGCGCTTCTGGAACTCGGCGACCTTGCCGTACGAGAGGCGGGCGGACTCCTTCAGTTCGCGTTGGGTAAGTCCAGCGCGGGCGGCGATCTCTCGGCGTAGGCGGGTCGTGAATCTCATCCACAGGTCGCCCGCGTGGTTGTTGAAGAGGACGGCGGCAGCGTAGTCGTACGTGGCCGGGTCGAGGGCGGTACCGAGTGCCGGGTCGTCGGTGGGGTGGAGGGTGCCGCAGCGGCAGGCACCGCGGTCGGGTCGGTTGTGGACCGGGCCGAAGGACGGGGCGGTGAGCGTGGTGAAGACGCGCGGGTGCTCGCGGACCGTGGAGGGGACGTCTCGGCGGTCGTCTCCCGCCAGGCCCGCGCGGATCAGGTGGTAGGTGTCTCCGGCGTACGTCCAGGCGCAGGAGGGGCAGCGGGAGGCACGGCGGTTGCCGCAGGCGAGACGGAGGCGTCCGCCGGGCTCGCCTTGGGTGGAGTAGTGGTGGAGGGTCTCACCAGTCGTCTTGTCCTTGGTGAGGGACCAGCCGGTGAGGTGGATCGGGTCGGAGCAGCCGCCGGTGCGGCGGATCTGGTCCTGCCAGCGGTCGAAGTCGGAGGCCGAGGCCACCCTCAGCAGGTCGCCGAGGGTGATGGGGTCCAGCAGCGTGTCAGACACGGGCGCCCTCCCGCGTGAGCGAGCGGCGGACGGTGGCGATGCCGTGGCAGTCCAGGCAGTGAGCGGTGATGATGCGCAGGTGGCCGTTCCGGTCGCGGCCGCCGAGGGTAACGGCGACGGAGGCGAAGCCGTCGCAAGACGGGCAGATGCGGGACGGCAGGCGGGTGCGCTCGGTCATGATGGAGCTTCCTTCCGGATCTCTGGTTCGGAGAGGGACACGGCTCCCAGGCGGCGGAGACTTGGCGGTTGAGGCCGCCCGGGGGCCGGTCAGCGCCGCTTGTGCTCGGCGGCGATGAGGGAGCGGACGACCAGCGCGCAGACGGCGAGCGAGGCGCCGGTGATGGCGACCGCGAGGAGCATGGAGACCAGGACGGCGCCGACGACCAGGACGACGGCGGTGCCGCTGCCGACGAGGGCGACGACGCTGCCCGGCGTGAGCTGGACGTTGGGCCGGGCGGGAGCAGTCGAGGCGACGGGTGCCGGTGCCTGGGGCTGCTGGACGGCGGCGGCCGGGACAGTGGCGAGCGGGGTGACGATGCCGGTCGGGGCCGGGTTGGTCGGGACCTTGGGGCGGAACATGGTGGTTCTCCCTTCGCAGGCGGCTACTTGACGGTGGAGTCGATGGCGGGGGCGAGCAGGCTGTCTGCGAGGAGGTAGCCGCAGAGCAGGAGGACGATCACCAGCCACCAGGGCGGGTGGATGAGCTTGAGGCCGAGGTAGCCGACGACGATCAGGGCGAGCCAGAGCGGGACATCCATGGCGGGGCTCCTCAGCGGGCCTTGCAGCGGTGGGTGCGGGCGGCGAGTTGGGCAGCTGACTGGCTGGAGTAGTCGGAGGACCAGCCGCAGCGGTCGGCGGTGCACACGGCGGCGTGTTTGGTCTGGCCGTGGCGGTCGCGGTGGGTGCCGATCTGGACGGGGCCGATCTGCATCACGGAGTGGAAGTGATCGCGGGCGGGCATGGGTGGTTCTCCTCTCGGGTCAGGTTTCGGATCAGGCGAGTTGGGCGGCGATGGCGTCGGCGAGCTGGGGCGGGACACCGAGGCGGGCCCGAAGGGTGTCGGTGTCGATGCGGGAGCCGGTGCGGGCCTGGTGGTCGTCAGCGACCTTGCGGGCGTGGTCGACCAGGGCGGCTGGGACCGGGGGCGCTGCTTCGGCGGTGGGGAGCGCGGGGGTTTCCTCAGCCGCGGGGACTTGAGGGGCTTCCGGCTCCGTAACGGGCGTGGGCTCGGGTGCGGATTCGGGAGCAGCAGGGGCCGGCCGGTCCGGCTCTGCCGAGGTCTCCGGCGCGTGGGCGGTGTGGGCAAGCAGCGTTCCGCCGAGGAAGGCGAGAGCAGGCCAACCGGCGACACCAAACCGGAGCCAGCCCGGCGGATGCTGCAGGTCGAGGAACCCAGCGGTGGCGACGTTGGCGCCGAGAGAGGCCACCAGGGCGATCAGGAACCAGCACCAGGCGAGCCGGGACGGACCGTCACTCCGCAACCGCCGCCAGGCCGCGACCAAGAGCAGGTCGACGCTGATCGGATAGGCCCACGCCTTCCAGCCGTCTTGCCCGGCAGCGGCGGCGAGGTCGTGCAGGTGGGCAAAGGAGAGGGCGCCAGCGATGAAGGCCTGGACGAGGACGGCGTCCACGCGGATCGCGGGCCGGGCCATTACGAGCCCTCGGTCGGGTAGTCCGGCCCGTCGGTCAGGTTGTAGTCGGGCGGCAGCGACGGGAGGACACGACGGGGCAGCGAGGCAGCGACGGCCGCGCCCGTAACGGCAACGAACTCCTCGTCGGCGTCGGGCAGATCGGCGTACAGGGCCAGGGCGCCGAGTAGCTGGACCGTGCGATTGAAGTCCTCGTAAGCGTCCACTGGTTCACCTCCGGATTTGGGCATGGGCGGGGTAGGGACGTGGCGCGGGTGCGGTCGCGCCGACCGTGGAGCGGGAGTGGTCAGGCCGTAGCGGGGGCGGCCTTGGAGAGCGGTGCGTGGGCCGAGGGCAACGGGGCGACGTCGGGCCGGAAGGGCGCGAGCTCGGGCAGGTCCGGGGTGCGGTCGGCGTGCCGGTTGCAGATGTTCACGGCTTCGCGCAGCGAGGTGTGCGGGGCGCGGATGCGGGCCCAGCCGCCGGACGAGTCGCCGGTGACGGCGATGCCGGGTGTCTCGGTGGGGATCTGGATGGCGGCGAGAACGGCGTCCGGGGCGATGTCGCCGAAGGCCATGTTGGCGCTGGATTCGTCGTTGACGCGGTGGGCGGTACGGCCGGTGAGCTGGGCGCGGAGCATCGTGATGCCCTTGCCGAGCTCGGAGCCGAAGCGCTGACCGCAGATCTCCAGGTAGATCCCGGCGGCGCGGCCGAGCTGGGCGAGGCGGACCAGGTCGGTGATGATCCGATCCCGCCGCTTCTCTTCGTCCTTGCTTGCGTAGAGGGCGAGTTCGGCGACTTCGTCGACCAGGACGACGACGGGCACGGGCCGCAGATCCTCGGGCAGGTCCCAGATGTCGGCGGCGATCTCCGCATCGGGTACGTCGACGCTGATGCGCTGCTTGGCACGTATGAGCCGGTAGACGGTCTCCATGTGGGAGACGAGGGCATCGAGGAGTTCGAGGGCGGTGTCCGGGTTGTCGGCGAGGGCGGAGAAGCGCCGGGCCAGCGGGAAGAGCTCGACGCCCTGCTTGCAGTCGATACCGACCAGGGCGACATCCTGCGCGGCGAGCCCGGCAACGAGGTTGCGCTGATAGACGGACTTGCCCGACTCGGTGGCGCCGAGCGTGAGCCCGTGCGGAACGGACCGGTAGTCGCGGTAGTGCACGGCCCCGTCTTCGCGCAGGGCGACAGGAATGCGCATCGGGCGGCTGTCGGTCTTGGCGGGCATCTTCACTCGCTGGAGCACGTCGTAGCCGGTCATGCGCAACTCGACGACACTGGAGCGCAGTTCGCGTGAGGTGATGCCGTACATCCCGAAGGAGTGGCGCAGCCGGTCGGTGGCGGCCGAGACGTCGAACGCGTCCTGCCCCGGGCGGAGCTTGAGGCGTAGGACCAGGCCGGTGCGAGTGGGCCGCAGCCGCAGGATGCGCGGAGCTCGCGACTCGGGCAGCGGGCGGTTGGTCATCCGGGCGAGCGAGAGACGCCAGCGCGAAGGCGGAACGGTGAGCCCGCAGGCCTCCATGACCGAGGCGTACCGAACCAGGACCCGTAACGCGGCGAACGTGACGCCGAAACTCACCCAGTACCAGGCGGGGCGCCGCCACCGCAGGATCACTGCGGAGGCGACGACCAGCAGAAGCAGCGTGACCGTGAAGGCGGTCATGATCAGGCCGCCTTGGGCTTCGAGGCGCCACCGGTGAGCGAGGTGACGGCGACGGCGCGGAAGGCGATGCCGTGCCGCTTCTGCCCGTTGAACTCGTTCTCCCACGGGCGGGCGATCAGGCCGGTGAGTGCGACCGGGGTGCCCATGGCGAGCTCGTCGGAGATGCCGGGCTGAGGGACGGTGACGGACAGGATCTCCACTGCGTCGTTGGCCGCGAACATCACGTCCACGGTCATCAACTGGGCTCCGGTCTCTACGTCTTGGGCGAGCTCACCGGTACGACGGTCCTTGACCTTGGGCTGCGGGGCCTTGGCGACCATCACGGTGGCGGCGGAGGTGTCGACGGGGATCTGACGCACTACGGATCACTCCTCTATAGATGCTGGACTCCGTCACTCATGTATAGGAGTGACATGAAGAAGAGTGCATCACTCCTATACATGAGTCAACCCGCCGCGACAGAGAAGTCACGGCGGGCTGCGAGAAGTTGAGGGCGTGTCAGTCGGCGGCAGGGATCCGATACTCGAAAACGAACTGGTCAGCGGCCATGAGGGTGTCGCAGACCTCGACCACACGGCCTTCGGTCGTCCGAGCCTCACGGACCAGATGAACTACCGGAGCTCCGGGACTGAGCGCGAGCTCGGTTGCCTCGGCCTTGGAGGCCGGACGCGCTTGCAGGGTCTCGACGAACTCGGCGAACTCGTGCCCGTGGTCTTCGAGGCGGGCGTAGATGCCACCGCCGCCGGGGTTCTCGGCGAACAGCTCGGGGATGTCCTTCACGACGTCCCACGGCAGATACGAGGACGCGGTCTCGACGGGAGTGCCGTTGCGGAAGTAGAGGCGTCGCCGGGCAAGGACCTGGGCGCCGGCCTCGACGCCCAACGGCTCGGCGGCATCCGCGGGGGCCTCCATGGGCCCGATGTACAGGACGCTGACCTTTGCCGTGGCACCGGACTGCGCGGACTCCGCCAGATACGCGGCCTTCCCACCCTGCCGAAGCGAACGCCGGAAGCGATCAGAGGACCGATGCCGTACCGGCGGCCGATCCTTCACCATCGAGCCCTTGCCGTGCCGGGTCTCGACGAGCCCACTGGCCCGCACCTCGACCATGGCCTTACGAATCGTCCCGCCGGCCACGCCGTAGCGCTCCACGAGCTCCGACTCACTCGGCACCATGTCACCAGGCTTCAGGACTCCCGCCCGGATCTGCTGAACGATGTCGTCAGCGATCTGCACATACCGAGGTCCGGCCTTCCCCTCTCCTACCGCAGTTCCCATAGTCCTTCTCTTCCTCCTATGCTCCTGTACATGAGTAACAGCGCCCAGGAAGGCCAGTCAACGCCACTGCACTCCGTGTCCGTAGCCGGAGTAGTGGTACGCGAGGACGGCCGACTCCTGGCCATCCGCCGCGCGGACAACGGCACTTGGGAACTCCCTGGCGGTGTGCTCGAACTCGACGAGACCCCCGAAGAGGGCGTACGGCGCGAAGTCCTGGAAGAGACGGGCATCCACATCGAGGTGGACGAGCTCACCGGGGTCTACAAGAACACGACCCGGGGCGTTGTGGCGCTGGTCTTCCGATGCAAGCCGGTCGGCGGCACAGAGCGCACGTCCAGCGAGTCAACGGCGGTCGACTGGCTGACGCCGGAAGAGGTCACCGAGTGGATGTCCGAGGTCTACGCGATCCGGCTCCTGGACGCCCTCGACGGGGCAGGCCCTCACGTACGAAGCCACGACGGCAAGCGCCTGACGCCGACGCGATAGAACTTTCCCTACTTCATCAAGGCCCGCGCACAGCGCGGGCGCGCGCCGCCTCGACGGCGCGGCCTGCCTCCTGTCTCCGCCCCGGCTGGCCGCGCCAGGCGGCGCGCTCGCGAGCTGCGGGCATGAAGTGGGAGACACCCTCTGTGGCTGGGGCGGTCGGCTCCACGGCTTTAGGCAGCCACTTTGGGGCGAGCCTCTAAGATCATGGCCCCAACGTCGTGCTTTAACGGGCAGGTCCACAGACTGCCCGACTCGCCGGAAGCTTACGGGGCCATGATCACTCGCCCCAAAGCAGCTCCAGCCCAAAGCCGCTACGCCGACCTGGCGTTTTTAGCCAGTGGCCGAATTTGGTAGGTCTAGCAATCGAGCAGGTTCGGGAAGTATGATCAGCCACTCAAAAAATGTGATGCGCGAGCAACGGGCGGGGCGGGATTATGAGCGGCATGAAACACACAACCATGCACGTGGCGTCTCTGACCCTTGACGCCAATAATCCGCGGCATGCAAAGCAAACCGCTAGCGACGCCGAGTCGATCGCCGCACTCCTGGAGAAAGGCCCCGAAAAGCTTCTCCGGCTGGCACGAGACATAATCCAGCATGGCGTCAATCCCACTGAGCTTGCCGTTGTGCTATCGGACGGCGACCGGAACGTAGTTCTGGAGGGGAACAGGAGGGTCGCAGCATTGAAACTACTGCACGACCCAAAGCTCGCGCCAACCGAAAAGATCCGGAAGCAGTTCTCCACTGTTGCCCAAAAGGGCATCGTGCCTCGGAGGATAAACTGCGTCGTAGCCGAAAGTCGGCTGGAAGCAGAGCATTGGATTAGACTCCGACATACAGGCGAAAACGGCGGGGTCGGCGTGGTGAAGTGGAACACTACAGAATCGAGCCGTTTCGGCGGGAGAACCACTCCTACGGAGAGGGCGCGACTCTTCACTGATGCATTAAGTGATTGGCTCCCCGGTGACTCGACCCTACTGGCTAATATTCAAAAAGTCAGGGAGGCGAGAATCACCAACCTGGGAAGGATGATTGCCGACCCCGCGGTCAGGCATAGGCTGGGAATTTCTTTCGACGGAGATGTAGTTCTCTCCGCCTTTCCGAAAGAAAAGATTCAGGATGTCCTGAATAGGCTATTCGCCGACCTCGCCGGCCCGGTCTCTGTGGATCAGATCAAGTCTAAGAGACAGCGGGAGAAGTATCTTGAGCAGGTAGAAGGGCTCCTGCCCAAACTGGCTGATCGGCTCGACGAGCCGGAGGTGTATTCGAAATACTCCGGTGGTGAAGAAGTAGCCTCTGGGAAAAGCCCTGAAGACAAAGTAAAGCCCAATGGTGCGAACCCGAGAAGGAAGCGGCCTGACTTCGAGAAGCGGCTATTCCAGAGTGTTTCGCTCGGCCATGTGAGTCTCAGGTCGTCAGAGGTACTGGAGGAGGCCAAGCGGATCGGCATCGATGACATGCCCAACATTGCAGCCATCATGGTGCGTGCTGTTGTGGACATCGTTGTAACTGACGTGGCAGCACAGCTAGGTTGGGCTCGGAACCAGGATACGCTCAAGGGTAGGATCGGAGCGGTCCTACACCAGGTGGACTCTGGGAAGAGTGATCCAAGCTTGAGCGATGCCTGGCGGTTCTCGCAGCAGGAGGATGGCGCGCTTGTCTTGAAGACTCTGCATTCATTCGTCCATTCGTGGCAAAGCCACCCCCTCTCCATAGAGGTGCGGAAATTGAGCCTTGCCTACTCACCCCTGCTCCTGAAGGCTGATGAGTTGATCGAGAAGAAGAAGCGATGAGGTATATCAGCCCGCTACGTTACCCTGGCGGGAAAGCGCGTCTCGCACCATATATCTCCCATATTTTGGCGCGACAGCGCCCGCATCCTCGATCGTATGCAGAAGCATTTGCAGGGGGTGCGGGCGCAGCGCTACGTCTTCTTCTTGATGAAGAAGTCGAATCTATTTACATTAATGATCTTGACCCTGGGATTGCGGCTCTTTGGCGTTGCATTTTTTGGCATACCGACGAGCTCGCGCGGAAAGTTCTGACGGAGGAGGTGAGTATTGACGCATGGCAGTGCCATTCTGAGACATACAGGAACCCTGAGGGTAAGGGTGACTTGGAGCTAGGATTTGCTACATTTTTCTTGAATCGCTGTAATAGGTCAGGCATTTTGAGGGCGCGTCCGATTGGTGGACTTGAGCAGGATGGTAAATGGAAGATCGACGCGCGCTTCAATCGCGAAGGTCTTGTTGAGCGAATCCGCAAGCTCGGCGAATATGCGCCTAGGGTTACCCTTTCGGAGCTTGATGCGCGAGACTTCATTCGACAGCTTGAGCCTGCTAGGGATGACGTACTTTTGTACGTTGATCCACCGTATCTGGTTCAAGGAGACAGGCTGTACCTGGACTCTCTGGATCAAGATGACCATAAGCAGCTAGCGTCACTTCTTAAAGAAACCAAGCTGCGCTGGCTGCTTACGTATGACGCGGATAGGCGTGTTACGGAAGACCTCTACAAGGGGCTTCGGTGCGTTCAATTCGATATTTTCCATACTGCGCAGATACAGCGAATTGGCGCAGAGTATGCAATCTTTGGCAACGAGTTGATTTTGCCTGAAGTGACGGGCATTATCGGGCATGGCAACTTTCGATGGATGACTTCCAAGCGTAAGAGTCGTAAGAAAAGTGAATTGGTGGTTGAGGCGCCAAGCCACGCCTAAAACGTCGGACAGGAGTCGCTGCAGACAGCCCGACATGCTCCGACGTTGACTCCAAATCCGTGGACCATTTGTGGACGAGAGTCTTTTTGCGGGTTCTCTTCGGGCGCCCTGACCAGCGAGAAGACTGCAAGACGAAGCCCCTTCCGAGCAGTGTGTGCAGGTTCGAACCGCGCGTCCATGCCCAGCCGGAGGTTTACGGTCTAGGTGTGGACGAACGCACTCTCGCTGAGCTGACAAGCAGCGACGACCCCAAGACGCGCGTGGCCGGCCTGCTAGCCGCATATGAGGCAGCGACGGGCGAACATCTGCCGAAACCGCTCACGCCCGAAGACGCGGCCCGTGTCCGGTCATGGATGGTGCAGGCTAACCTCCCATCGGTGTACCTCCGCAGCTTTGCCCTGAAGGCAAATGTGCACGCCAACACGGCGAGCAAAGCGAGCTTTCTACAGCAAGCCGCCTGCAGGGTCTGCGATCTTCTCCCCCTGGCTGGTCCGGGTGCCCGTCCTAGCTACTTTCCCATCTCCGTGGCACCCTTCACCAAGCAGAACCCCACCCGCCGGAAGGAGATCCATGCACGAATCGTCGGAGAGATGAAGCAAACTTCAGACCGGCGTGCAGACCCCCGCACTTGGGGTGGTGTGTTGATCTGTGCCACAGTAGTTGCTGTGCAGGCGCTGGACCGAAGGACCATCGACGCGGACAATGCCGCAAAGGCAATTCTGGACACCCTTCAAGGCACCGTGATCGTAAATGACAATGCCATCCAGCATGTTTCTGCATTCCGCATGAAGGCACCGGGCACCAAGGGCTACTACCTCATTGGCTTGCGCCCCGTTTACCCCTTAGAAGCGGACATCATCGCCCTCTCTTCCCACGCGAAGGACGTCAGTCCGCTCATGAGGCTGCGGGACGGGTGATGAGGTCACTGGCCGCGGCCAATCTCGTCAGATCGTTCCCAAGTCTGTCGAATGCGTGTCGAAGTCGCCGAGAATCCTGCCCCGGCATGACGTGCCTCCATTGAATTACGCAGGCGCCTTCCAAGCACTTGGCTCTCAGGGCAGAGATGCCGATCTAGGAGCCTGATTGCCGTGATGGCGGGTGTTGGGCGACGGAGGCGGACTCTGGACTCGTGGGAGTAGGACACTCACCGCTGCGAGGTGCTGCGGCTGATTGCCACGCGGAGCGCATTCCGGAGGGCTCCCTGTAGGTCCGTCACCAGGAGGCGCAGTCGATCTGGCTCGACGTCCTCGCCGTCCAATACTTCCTGTGACTGCTCCAACAGCTCCGCTGCCATCCCGAGGTGTACCGCCTCGATGTTGTCGGCCAGACGGGACATGTGGCCCCCGCTGTCATTAGTGCTGAGGTAGCAGGGCTTGCCGTCTGGCCCTGACCAGGGGAGCAGTCGCAACTCGTCTCGGGAGGTCACTTTTCCGTCCGTCCTTCGTCGATTGCGTGGCTGGTCATGAAGATGGCGTCGGCGCGGTCCCCTGGGAGAACCAGGAGCGCGGCCTCGACCACGCGCCCGGTGATGTCGGCCGTCACGCGCGTGATCGCGAGAACCGCCAAGGCGGAACTGATTCGAAGGGTGGAGGCTTCGTCTCGCGTTGGGAGGCGAGCGCTGACTGTCTCCCGGACCTCGGCCGATGCTGGGAGTGGAAAGAATCTCGCCGCTGCTCCCTCGTGCACGAGCGGCTCGTTGGGCGTGGTGGCCGGCGCCAGGTCGCGGGGGACGTAAATGCGAGCCAGGCTGTTGGGCGACTTCGCCTCGTAGCTCAGGCAGAGATACTCCGTGAGAGGGCTCCCTGTCGACACGCGCAAGAGAGCTGTCAGATGGCCGCGTGCCCGGATCTTGTTAGAGCGGACCGTGATGCGCAGCGCTTCGTCAGCCTCGAGCTGCGGAGGTTGCGTGCCGTAGCCGCCGACGTAGGTGATCTTTCGCAGGGAGCGGTGAACGAAATTTCCCTTGCCGTGGATCTTGTCGACTAGGCCCTCTGCTTGCAGCACTGCGAGAGCACTCCGCAACGTTGCTGTACTGACTTCGTATTGGGCGGCTAGTTGAGCCTCGGAGGGGAGGCGTTCGCCGGGCTTGAGCCGACCAGTCGTGATCTGGTCGCGGAGGTCGTTCGCGATGCAGTGACGGCGAGAGAGCATCGACCGGGTCACCTCTCTCTCGTCGTCCGAAGTGCGACGAGGCGGCTCTGCGGGTTGATAGTCAGCAGGTCGCCCGAGTCGAATACGAGTTGTTTGCAGCCCTGGGGCAGCTGAATGAGGTCTGTCACCCGGGATGGTTGGCCGCCGATCTGGATGACGTCACCGCACTGCACGCTGGCCGCGCTGATCACGACCGTGTAGACCTGCGCGCCGCCTGGCGCCGATCCCTTCACCGCGGTGCCTCCACGGGTGCTGGCTGGTTGGCCGTCGCGTGGCAGGGGCAAGCGCACGCCTCGTAGACCACGGGAACGTCGATTGGTGCTGTGGCGGGGGAGGACTCCGCGCACGCGTGGTGAGTACCGATTCGGCACGCGCTCGACCGGTAGGGGACGGCCTGGGTGTGCGTGATGGGGCGCCGTGGGGTGGGTGGCATCAGCAGGCTCCTGTCCGGGCGTACCAGCTGGCCGCAAGCACGGGGCGACGTTCGTCTGTCGAGTGCTGTCGTGGGCGCTTCTTGTAGACCCTTAAAGGGGCGCGCTCGGTACGGATGGACACGTTGTTCAGCTCCTATCGCTGATCGCTCGGTCCGCCGACATCGCCCGGCGTCGGGACCGCTTTGCGTACGACCGCCCAGAGGGTGCGGCTGTTCAAGCTGGTGGCGAGTAGTCCGAATCGGTCGGCCATCGCCACCGCTTCCAAGGCCTCCCGCCATGACTCGGCGGAGAGCGATTCCGGCACCTCCGCTTCGATCGACGTATCTCGGTCGTGCTCCTCCGTGCGCGTGGTGAGCCCGAGGGCCGATAACCGGGATGCGATGGCCTCCGCGCTCGCTTTTGGAGCAGGCACAGGGGCAGCCTCCGTCACCGGCGATCACTTTGAGTTAAGCTAGTTAACTAGATTAGAGCTAGTGGACTAGATTTTCCATATGCCTGAGCAGCCTCCTTATCTCCGGATCGCCGACGAACTGAGGCGGCGCATCTCGGAGCACGTGTGGACGCCCGGTGATCGGCTCCCTTCCCGCGCCCAGATCGCACAGGAGTGCGGCGTGGGCGAGAACGTGGTGCGCCGGGCCCAGGAACTGCTGATCTCTCAGGGAGTGCTGGAGGGGCGTGCCGGTTCTGGCACCTATGTCGCCGAGCCCCGGCAGCGTGTGCGGATTGTTCGTTCGGCCGCGCGCGAGCAGCCGCAGGTCTCTCCGTTTCGCTCGGACATGAAGGCCGAGGGGAGGCAGGGGGACTGGGAGAGCCGGACCGATGCCAAGGTTCCAGCGCCGGCCGAGGTCGCCGGGCGGCTCGGGATCGCCGAGGGCGATCTGTGCGTTCGTACCGCCTACGAGTTCCTCGCTGACGGTAAGCCGGTTCAGCTGTCGACCAGTTGGGAGCCGTACGAGCTCACCGGCGGCACTCTCGTCGTCCTTCCAGAGGGAGGCCCGCACGCTGGCGCGGGTGTAGTGAACCGGATGGCCGAGATCGGCATCACCGTCAGCCACGCCGTGGAGCAGCCGGAGCCGCGGCAGGCGACCGCCGAGGAGGCATCACTCCTGGGTATACAGAAGGCGGCGCTGGTCACTCACATTCGCCGGACCTATTACAGCGACGAGGGGCAGCCCGTGGAGACGGCGGACATCGTGGTGCCTGTCGCTCTCTGCGAGATCGTCTACGAAGTTCCGATCAGTCGATAGTGGGGTTCGCGTGCCGGTTCCCCTGAGGTGCGGGGGATAGGTCATCAGGCGGGTGCATGCGCGACTGCGGGAGCTACTCGCAAGGCGGCCGAGATCCGCAAGCTGAGCGCTTCCGTCTGTACGTCCCATTCGTCGCACTGCCATGATCGCCTCGTGACCGAGTACAAGTGGCCAGAGGAACCCGAAGCGCCGTCCCCCGAGGAAATCCGGCAAAGCTGGTCGATGACCGTCGAGGCGCTGCCTGTTGGGACCCCTGTCACTGGGCGAGTCATCGGGCGCCAGCCGTTCGGCGTCTTCATCCGTATCGAGGGTGTGCCCGGCGCCCTGGGGCTGGCCGAGATTCCGTTCATGCCGCCGGGGTGGGAGCTTCCCGCGCTGGGGGCCGCCGTGGCCGGTGAGGTCGTCTGGCTCGAAAGCCGGAACGGCCAAGTGAAGATCAAGTTGGATGAGTGGAAGGATCAGCGCTGATCGTGTGCCGGGCCGTCTCTGGGCCGTCCGAGGTGGCTCGACGACGACCGATGTCGACAGGTAGTGACGGGGTAATCACCGTCGTGGGTGGGGAACGTCCAGGTCACGGGCCCCCGACCATACTGGTTTCCCCCGGTAGGTAGCCGTCAGGCAAGATGGGGTGTATCTGCCCACTCACTGATTGCCGGACGGTTTCTCTTGGCTGAGTACATCTACACCATGCGCAAGACGCGCAAGGCGCACGGCGACAAGGTGATTCTTGATGACGTCACCCTGAGCTTCCTGCCTGGCGCCAAGATCGGTGTCGTGGGCCCCAACGGCGCCGGTAAGTCCACGGTGCTGAAGATCATGGCCGGTCTCGAGCAGCCGTCGAACGGCGACGCGTTCCTCACGCCCGGGTTCAGCGTCGGCATCCTCATGCAGGAGCCGAAGCTCGACGAGTCGAAGACCGTCCTCGAGAACGTCCAGGACGGCGCCGCCGAGACCATGGGCAAGCTCAAGCGCTTCAACGAGGTCGCCGAGCTCATGGCGACGGACTACTCCGACGCGCTAATGGACGAGATGGGCAAACTCCAGGAGGACCTGGACCACGCCAACGCGTGGGACCTCGACGCCCAGCTCGAGCAGGCCATGGACGCCCTCGGCTGCCCGCCCGGCGACTGGCCCGTCACCACCCTCTCCGGTGGCGAGAAGCGCCGCGTCGCGCTCTGCAAGCTCCTCATCGAGGCGCCCGACCTGCTCCTCCTCGACGAGCCCACCAACCACCTCGACGCCGAGTCGGTGAACTGGCTGGAGCAGCACCTCGCGCAGTACGCGGGTTGCGTCATCGCCGTCACCCACGACCGGTACTTCCTGGACAACGTCGCCCAGTGGATCCTCGAGCTCGACCGCGGTCGCGCCATCGCCTATGAGGGCAACTACTCCACCTACCTGGAGAAGAAGCAGACCCGCCTCAAGGTCGAGGGCCGCAAGGACGAGAAGCGTGCCAAGCGGCTCAAGGAAGAGCTTGAGTGGGTGCGGTCCAACGCCAAGGGGCGTCAGGCCAAGTCCAAGGCGCGCCTCGCCCGTTACGAGGAAATGGCCGCCGAGGCGGACAAGATGCGGAAGCTGGACTTCGAGGAGATCCAGATTCCGCCGGGCCCGCGGCTCGGTTCCATCGTCGTCGAGGTCGAGAATCTGTCGAAGGCCTTCGGCGACAAGGTGCTCGTCGATGACCTGAGCTTCTCGCTGCCCCGCAACGGCATCGTCGGCATCATCGGCCCGAACGGCGCGGGCAAGACCACGCTGTTCAAGATGATCCAGGGCCTTGAGCAGCCGGACTCCGGCAGCATCAAGGTCGGCGACACGGTCAAGGTCAGCTACGTCGACCAGGGTCGCGCCAACATCGACCCGAAGAAGACGCTGTGGGCCGTCGTGAGCGACGAGCTCGACTACATCAACGTCGGGCAGGTGGAAATGCCCTCGCGGGCGTACGTCTCCGCCTTCGGCTTCAAGGGCCCGGACCAGCAGAAGCCCGCCGGCGTGCTCTCCGGTGGTGAGCGCAACCGCCTCAACCTGGCGCTGACCCTCAAGGAGGGCGGCAACCTGCTCCTCCTCGACGAGCCCACCAACGACCTCGACGTCGAGACCCTCTCCTCGCTCGAGAACGCGCTCCTGGAGTTCCCGGGTGCCGCCGTCGTGATCTCCCACGACCGGTGGTTCCTGGACCGAGTGGCCACGCACATCCTGGCCTACGAGGGCGAGTCCAACTGGTACTGGTTCGAGGGCAACTTCGAGTCGTACGAGAAGAACAAGATCGAGCGCCTTGGTGCCGATGCGGCCCGTCCGCACCGTGCCACCTACAAGAAGCTCACCCGAGGCTGAGACCGGAACTGAGACTGACATGAGTCGGCATATCTACAGCTGCCCCCTCCGGTGGTCGGACATGGATGCCTTCGGGCACGTCAACAACGTCGTCTTCCTGCGGTACTTGGAAGAGGCGCGGATCGACTTCATGTTCCGGCTCGCACCGGGGGACGGCAGCCCGTCGTTCTCGGGCGGGTCCGTCGTGGCCCGCCATGAGATCGACTACGTACGGCCGTTGGTCCACCGGCACGCGCCGGTGACCATCGAGTCGTGGGTGACGAAGATAAGCGCTGCCTCGCTCACCATCTCGTACGAGGTCAAGGACCCCGAGCAGGTGTACGTGCGGGCCACGACGGTCGTCGTCCCGTTCAACCTGGAGGCGCAGCGCCCGCGGCGGATCACCGCCGACGAGAAGGCGATGCTCCTGACCTACATGGACGACGACGGCGATGTCGCCGGAAGCTCGGAGGCGCTCGTCGCATGACGGCGCAGCTGCACTTCGCCGACGCCGGGGAGGCGGGAGATCTCGCCGCCTTCCTGGCGCGCCTTGTCCACTACGACAAGGCTGCCGCGGTCCGGCTGCAGGCGGCGGGCGACACGCTCGCCGTCTTCGGCCGGCCGCCGTCGTTCGAAGTGCTCGCCATCCGTACGGCCCGGCTCGCGAAGCCGTACGAGTACGGTCTCGACTCCTCGCTCGACGTCACCGTCTCCGCCGGTGAACTCCTCGAATCCGTGGGGGAGTCGGCGGAGTCCGCCGAGGCCGCCGGGCTTGCCTTCGTACCGCAGGCCGTCACCGGGCCGCCGTGGGCCGGCGTCCTTCCGCCGCGCGGCGGCTGGCAGCCGGAGACGGGGCTTCCGCCGGTGGACTCGGTGCGGGGTCTCGTGGCGGCCGCCGTCGCCGAGTTCAAGGCGCGGGTCGAGGAGTTGCCGCAGGAGCGGCGGATCCGGGCCGAGCTCGACGGGCTCGGCCGGGAGATCTGGTCCCGGACCATCGGGGACACGGGGCTTCCCGTGCGGGCCGCGCATGCCGCGCAGGCTCTCGGGTTCCTGCGGGGCGACTCGCTGGACCTGCTGTCGTCAGGGGCGTGGCTGCGGCTGCGTACGAACTACGGGTCCATCGCCGTGCGCCGTGCGGGCGTCGGAGGGCTTACCGTCACCCCTGCCTGAGCAGCCCTTACGCGAGCACCCTTGTGTGAGCAGCCCTTAGCGCCCGCCCCTGCCTGAGCAGCCCTTCCGCGCACCCTTGCCTGAGCAGCCTCAGGGGCGCGACGCGCGTGCTCAGCTCTCCTCGTCCGGCCGCACCGGAGATGACCGCGTCCACGGGCCAGGAGTCCGTCACTTCCCGCGAGTACGCGCTGCTGGACCGCGCGTGCCGCCTCCAGCTGTCCGCCGAGTACACGGCGGACAGCTGGACATGCGGGACAGGGGGGCGCTTGAGCTGGAGAGGGACCACATCGGGGCCTGTACGGATGCTTTCAGAGCGCAGGCAGTTCGGGAAGGGCAACGGGTAGAGCGGGACGGGGAGCGGGACGGGGGACGGAGGCGGCGGGGAGAGCCGTCAGCCCTCGGTGTTGACCATGGACGCCGCCGCGTACGTCAGGTAGTTCCACAGCGTCCGCTCGTGCTCCTCGGAGAGCTTCAGCTCCTCGACGGCGGCCCGCATGTGCTTCAGCCACGCGTCGTGCGCGGCCCTGTCGACGGTGAACGGGGCGTGGCGCATCCGCAGCCGGGGGTGGCCGCGGTTGTCGCTGTACGTGCGTGGGCCGCCCCAGTACTGCATGAGGAACAGCGCCAGGCGCTCCTCGGCCGGGCCCAGATCCTCCTCGGGGTACATCGGTCGCAGCAGCGGGTCCTCCGCGACCCCCTGGTAGAAGTGGTGCACCAGGCGCCTGAAGGTCTCCTCGCCGCCGACCTGTTCGTAGAAGGTCTGCTCCTGAAGCGTGCCGCGCGGGATCTCTATCACACCGTCCATGGTCTCAGACGGTGCGGCCGAGGACGGAAGACTTAGGACCGTCGGCTTTCGGACCGGGCCCCGGCGGGACCGATCTCCTCCGGATCGGTACGTCCTGCCGCTCGCATCGCGGCCCATACCGCAGCACAGTGGCTATATGGGACCCACAGTCGACCCCCTTGACGCCGCGGAGGCCGGATCCGCCCTGGTCCGCGAGATCGAGGCCGGCGGCGCCCTGTCGCGGGACCCCGGGCTGCGTGCCGCGTTCGAACAGGTCCCGCGCCATCTGTTCGTGCCGTACTACTACGTCACGTCGTCGGGCGGCGGGCACGAACGGCTGTGGGGCGAGGACCCCGACCCCGCGCGCCGGGCACGCTGGCTGCACGGCGCCTACGCGGACGTCCCGCTCGCCACCCGCGTACGGGACGGAGAGCTGCTCTCGTCCAGCAGCCAGCCCTCCCTGATGGCGAAGATGCTGGACGAGCTGGATCTGCGCGACGGGGACTGCGACGTACTGGAGATCGGCGCGGGCACCGGCTACAACGCGGCCCTGCTCTCGCACCGGGTCGGCGAGGCGCACGTCACCACCGTGGACCTCGACCCGGAGATCACCGAGTCGGCGCGGCGGCATCTCACGGCCGCCGGCTACCACCCCGCCGTCGTCACCGGGGACGGCGCCGCGGGGTGCCCCGAGCACGCCCCGTACGACCGGATCATCGCGACCTGCACCCTGAACTCGGTGCCGCGCCCCTGGCTGGCCCAGTGCCGTCCGGGCGCCCGCATCCTCGCCCCGCTGGCCTTCGGTCTGATCGCGCTCACGGTGCGGGACGCCGAGCACGCCGAGGGCCGCTTCCTGCACACCCCCGCGTACTTCGTGCCGCTGCGGGGCGGCAGCAGAAGGGGCCCGCACGAGCAGCACCTCGGGGGGCTGCCGCGCAAGGCCCTGCAGAACGACCTCTTCCGCTTCCTTCTGGAGCTGACCGCGGGCACCCTCGACCCCTACGAGGCCCTCGCCCTGTGGCAGCGCGAGGACCGGCCGGTGCGCGAGCGCTACGGGGTCACCGTCAGGGGGCCGCACGAGTGGGCCTGGCTGGACGACCCCGAAGGGCCGTACGCCTGGCCGCTCGCCTGAACCCGCGTCGGGCGATCCTCAGCTGTGCCGGATGGTGATCGTCGTCCAGGCGCCCACGTGCACCCGGTCGCCGTCCTGGAGCGGCACGGGGACGAACGGCTGGATGGGCTCCTCGCCGTTGTTGACCGTGGTGCCGTTCGTGGAGTTCTGGTCGACGACCGCCCAGGTGCCGTCCGGCTGCTGGACCAGGACCGCGTGCTGGTGCGACACGCCCGGGTCCTCCGGCGGCACCGACAGGTCGATGTCCGGGGTGTCACCGGTGGAGTGCCTGCGGCGGCCGATGGTGATCTGGTTGCCGGCCAGCGGGCGCTGCTGCTCGGGCGAGTACGCGGGCAGGTTCAGGCCCGACGCCTCGGGGCCGCTGCGGTGCATCATCGCCATGAAGTACTCACGGTCCGGGCCGATCGTCGCCGACCAGGAGACCGTGCCGGTGCCGGGCCCTGGCACCGCCTGGAAGCCCGGAGGGCCCTGCGGCGCCTGCGTCTGCTGAGGCTGCTGCCCCTGCGGCTGACCCCACTCGCCCTGCTCGGGAGCCTGCGGGGCGCCGGGCCCCGGAGCGCCGGAGGGAGCCGACGACGAGGGCGGCGAAAGCACCCAGTCGTCGCCACCGCCACCGAAGGACGGGCCGCCGGGAGGACCGCCGGGACCGGGCTGCTGCGGAGGCGGCGGAGTGCCCGTCTCCTGGGGGAACGCGGGCGGCGCCGGCGGACCCTGCTGCTGGAACGCCTGCGGGGGCCGGCCCTGCTGGTCACCGCCGCCGTAGGGCGGCGGGGGCGCCTCGCCGTTGTACGGCGGGGGCACCTGACCGGACGGGTTGCCGTTGCCGCCGTTGCCGAACGGCGGGATCGGCTCGGCGGGCCGGTTCATCTGCGAGGGCCGCGAGCCCTGGTACCCGAACGGGTCCTGACCCGGCTGGGTGCCCTGGGGCGGCTGGGGCTGCTGGAACTGCTGCGCCGGGCTCGGCGCGGGCGGGTGCGGGGCGGCCGGGGTGTACGAGGTCGCCGTGTTCGTCAGGAAGTTCCAGCGGCATTCCTCGCAGAACGGCGCGTTCGCCTCGCGGGGCGTGCGGCACTGCGGGCACAGCTGGGCCTCGGCGGGCTGGTCCGGCACGGCCGACAGGTGCGGGCGGCCGGGTGCGGGCGGCGGGTAGCCGTATCCGGGGTTCTGGCCGGGTCCCGGCGGCGGGTAGCCGTAGCCGGGAGCGGCCGGTGGCGGCGGCGGGGGCGGCGGTACGGCACCGGCCATGCGGTGACCGCAGACCTCGCACCAGTCGTCGGAACCCGACTGGTGTCCGTTCGGGCAGGTCGGCATGTCGGCGCTTCCCCCTCTCCTTCTCCGGCCCTGGGGCCGTAGGTGCTGCTGTGGAGCCACCGAGTGGAGCCACGGATGAGTACTGATGAGTATGGGCAGTGCTACTTCTTCACGCGAACGGTCTTCGTGGACCGGGTCTCGAGAGTCATCTCGTCGGCCTCGGCAACCCTCGCCTTCAATCGAACAGTACCTGCCACGGCATCGACCACGTCGACCACCTTCGAAAGCAGCTTCGCGGTGTCCTCGTTGCCCGAGGCGCTCGCGAGCTGAACGGCACGGCCCAGTTTGGCCGTTGCTCCGTCCATATCGCCCGACTTGCGTGCGTCGAGGCCCTGCTGGATCACCTGGGCCAGTTCCGCCTGCCCCGTGTAGTGCGCCACCTGCGGGTTGATCGAGGTGGAAGCGGCCATGTCGTCCGTCCACACGGCCCGCACCAGGCCCTGTGAGAGCGTCTGGGCGCTGCCGTCCGACTGCGGCACGATCAGCGAGACGCGGGCCGCGAGCATCTCCTGGCCGAGCTCGGCGTTCGGCACCTCGACACAGATGTGGTAGTCGCGGGACTCGTCGCCCCAGGAACCGGTGGGATAGTCGCCCGCGCGCGGCCCCGCCTCCGTACGGCGGTCGGTCAACTCCTCGACCGTGGGCGCCACTTGCTTGACGAACTTGATCTCCGCGCCCATCGGCGTCCAGACCCGCAGGCTGACGTCGGCGACCTCCTTGCCCATCGCCGCCTCCATCATCTGCGTGAAGTCGGCGGCAAGGCCCGCGGGGTCGGCGACGATATCGGCGGTGCCGAGCAGGGCGGAGGCGATGCCGGTGACCTCCTTGACCTCCCAGTCGGTGCCGACACCGCGGGCGTCGCAGGTGAAGCGGCCCGCGCTGGCGTCGAGAGAGGCCTGCAGGTCCTCGGGCGACTCGTGTTCGTTGCGGCCGTCCGTGAGCACGATTCCGTGCCGGATCGAGACGTCGGCCGAGGAGAGCAGCCGGTCGGCCAGGCGCAGCCAGGTGCCGATCGCCGTGCCGCCGCCCGCGCTGAGCTTGCGCAGGGCCTGCTTGGCCTGCCCGCGGGTCTGCGCGTCCGCGACCGCGAGGCGGCCGTTGCCCGGATAGACCTCCTTGGCGACATGGGTGCCGCCGATCACCGCGAAGTGGACTCCGTCACGTACGGCGTCGATCGCGGCGGACGTGGCCTCGCGGGCGCCGCGCATCTTGGTGGGCGGATAGTCCATCGATCCTGAGCAGTCGACCATGATCGCGACGGCCGCGTCCGGGGTCTGCCCCGCCGAGTAGAGATGCGGGGCGCTGACCGCTGACCCCACCGTGCCGCCGCCGGTCGAGGTGACCGTGGCGATCGCGTTGACCTCGCGGCCGCCTTCCGGGAGGTACTCGTTCTGGTACACGTCGACCGAGAACTGCGGCACGTTCGATTTCGAGAAATTGGCCATGAAATTTTGCTCCCCCTAAATGTTCCCACCGGCTTCCCCAAGCCGGTGGGTGACACGTGCGCGTGTTCGACCCCCGTCGCGGGGGCCTTCCACTAGGCGGATCCTGCCCCTTGCGGCACGAGACGGAACGGCAGAATCGCCACTGTTACGTTGTCGTGGCCCCCGCCGTCCAGTGCGTGACCGACCAGGACCTGGGCGCTGTGCAGCGGGCGCAGGGCGGCATCGGCGGGCACGGCGCGTGCCATCTCCTCCACCGATTCCGCGTAGTTCCAGAGCCCGTCCGTGCATACCACCACTACACCTGCACGGTCCGGCTTGAAGGAAGCGGTGTGCGGCTCCAGTTCGTACGCGTCGGCGCCGAGCCAGCCCGTGATGGCGTGGGCGCGCTCGTCGGCGTACGCCTCCGCCTCGTTCATCAGACCCGCGGCCACCATCTGCGCGGCCCACGAGTCGTCCTCGGTGAGCCGTACGGTCGGGCCGCTGCGGTCGTCCGGCACCCAGTAGGCACGGCTGTCGCCGACCCAGCCGACGACCAGGAGGCCACCGGCGACGATCGAGCCGACCAGGGTGCACGCGGGCGCGTTCTGGTGCGGGGAGTGCTCCCTGGCGTGCGTGGGCTCCGCGGCGAGGGCGTTGACGGCGTCGGCCGCCGAGAGGATCGCGTCGTGCATGGCCTGCTGCGGGTGCGTGCCCCGCGGCAGGGCGTCCAGGAGCGACTCGTTGGCCGCGCGTGACGCGGCGAGCGAGGCCTCGTCGGGGCGGGTCGCGGACGAGACACCGTCGCAGACGATCGCGACGACGGCGGGGGAACCGTCCGGCAGAGCGGCCGACGAGATCGCGAACGCGTCTTCGTTGCGGTGGTGGCGCAGACCGCGGTCGCTGACCGCGGCGACGGCGTCGAGCTCCTGCTCCATGTGGTCGCGCTCGCGGGGCTGGGCGTGCCCGCAGTTCTCGCAGTAGCCGTCGGGGTCGACGCGGCCCGAACGGCACGCCACGCAGAGCTTGGTGCCCGCGGGCGGCGTCGGGTCGGACAAGGCCGCCCGGGGATCGGCGGGCTCGGGTTCCGTGCGGGGGCCGGGGGCGGGCAACGCGTACTCGTCCGGCTCGGCGGGGCGCTCCGCGGGCCGCTCGAAGGGGGCGTCGGTGCGCACGTCCCGTGCCTCTCCCGCGTTCGGGGAGAGTTCGCCGCCCGCCGAGTCCGTGCCCGGCAGGTCGGTGGGCAGGTGCGCGGGCACCGGCATGTCGGAGCTGTCCGCGTCCGGGGCGATCGGCCACTGCGACGACGCGCCGGACGGCGGCGCGGACGGCGGCGCGGGCTGTGGCGCCGGCGACGAGCCGTTCATCACGACGGTGGGGCGGTCGTCCGACGCGGCCGGCTGCGCCGACAGGTCGTACCCGCACGCCCCGCAGAACAGGTCACCCGCTTCCAGCGGCTCTTCGCAGCCGGGGCACGTGGAACCCGCCCCGGCAGTCTGCTGGTGCATCTGCGACATCTTCACACCCACGTCCGAGGGCGGAAACGGTTGGCCCGCTCCACCAGTTCGATCCTCTCCTCGCCACCTTGTGCGAGCCGGGCAAGCGTTCGGTACGAGCGCTCCAGGCCGTACCGGAGGCCGCGCTCGTCCAGGTCGCTGCCGAGCAGCACGGTCCGCGAACCGCCCGCCGGTGCAGCGGGTGCTGCCGGTGGAGCGGAGGCGTGACCGGAGTGACTACCGGAGAGTACCCAGTCGAGGGCGGTGCCGAGGACCTCGGTGGAGAGCCGCTCGCGGCGCACCGCGTCGAGGCCGAAGCCCGCGAGGGCCTCCACCTGGCCCGCGGCCGCCGTCAGATCGTCGAGGAAAAGGGTGCCGGGCGACGGCGCGGTGTCCAACGTCATACGGTGCCGAAGCCTGGCCCGCACCGCCGCCACGCGGGCCGCCGTGTAGTGGATGGAGGCCTCGGGCACCGACTCCAGGGTGTGCACGGCGCCGCGCCGGTCGTCCGACGCGAGCTGTACGCGGGCCAGGCCGAACGCCGCGCTGACGTAGCTCGGGTCGGTGGCCCACACGAGGCGGTAGTACTCCGCCGCGTTGTCCAGCTGCTCAAGGACCTCCGCGCAGACCCCGAGGGCCAGCTTGGGGGCGGGCTCGCCGGGGAACGCGTCGTACACGGCGTCGAAGGACAGCGCCGCGCTCTCGTGGTCGCCGGTCGCCAGCGAGGCGATGCCGCGGTACCAGACCACCCGCCAGTCGTCCGGATGCTGTATCTCCAGTTCCGCGACGGCCTGCGCGGCGGACTCCGGTTCACCCATGGCCAGGCGCGCCCGCAGGCCGCGCAGCCGCAGCTCCACGGAGTCGCTCGGCGCGGCCCGCAGCGCGGTGATCAGCTCGGCGGGCGCGGAGGCCATGAGCCCGGCGAGGAACCCCGCGTTCGGGTCGTTCGGGTCGACGCGGGGCACCGGGAGAGCCAGCGCGGTGCCGGGGGCGTCGAGCGCGCGGACGATCCGGGCGGGTGGGGCGGCGGGCGGCACCGGCGGCGCGACGGCCGGGGCGCCGTTGGCCTGACCGCCCTGTCCGTGCCCGTTCCCCGCCGCCAGTTCGGCGCGCGCCTTGCGCCGGCCGACGGGCAGCACCCGTACGCCGAACTGCGAGACGTCACCGGTCAGCTCGGCGAACAGCTCCGTGTCCGTGACCTTCACCTCGGGCCCGAACAGCGTGGAGAGCGCGGGCCGCGGCCGGCCCGTCTGGAGCGCCACGACCTCTCTCAGGACGCCCGTGAGCTGCTCCGCCATCTCCTGCGCCGAGGCGAACCTGCGGGCCGGGTCCGGGTCGGTGGCGCGCACCAGGAGACGGTAGAAGGACTCGTACTTACGGAAGACCTCGATGTTGTCGGGGTCCGGCAGGGAGTCCACGAAGACGTTCGTGTACCCCTGGAAGTCGAAGGTGAGCACGGCAAGAGTGCGCGCCACCGTATAGAGGTCGGAGGCCACCGACGGGCCGAGCTCGGCCACTTCGGGGCCCTGATAGCCGACCGTGCCGTAGATCGCCGACTCTTCGTCGTCCATGCGGCGGACCGCGCCCATGTCGATCAGCTTGAGCTGGTCCTCGGTCTGGATCGCGTTGTCGACCTTGAAGTCGCAGTACAGGAGATTGCGGCTGTGCAGGTGCCCGAGGGCTTCGAGCGCCTCGATGCCGAACGCGCAGGCCTGTTCGACGGGCAGCGGATCGCGCTTGCCCTGCGGCGTACGGCGTTCGTTGGCGATCTCCTTGAGCGACTTGCCGCCCACGTACTCCATGACGATGTAGCCGTCCATGGAGCCCGTGCGCTGGTCGAGGTGCTCGACGAAGTTGTAGATGCGCACGATGTTGCTGTGCTCGATCTCGGCGAGGAAGCGGCGCTCGGAGATCGCGGCGGCCATCGCGTCCTGGTCGCCCGTGTCGAGCAGGCCCTTGAGGACCACCCAGCGGTCGGAGACCGCGCGGTCGACGGCGAGATAGACCCAGCCGAGTCCGCCGTGCGCCAGACAGCCCACGACCTCGTACTGACCGTGCACGATGTCGCCGGTGCTCAGCTTCGGCACGAACGAGTACGGGTGGCCGCACTTGGTGCAGAACCCCTCCGTGCGGCCGGGCCGGTCGCCGCGGGCACGGCCCACCGGCGCCCCGCAGTCGGAGCGCGAGCAGAAGCGCTTGCGCTCGGGGACCTCGGGGTTCTCCTGCACCGCCTGGCGCGGGTCGGGGCGCGGCACCTCGGGCACGAGGACCAGGCCCACGCCGAGCCTGCTGCGGGCGGACGTGCCGGACGAGGGGCCGGAGCTGCGCACGGAGACCGAGCGGGACGTCGAGCTGCCGGAGAGCGAGCGCGAGAGCCGCCCCGACACCGACCTGCGCGAGGACTGGGAGCGCGCCGAGCGGGACGAGGAGCGCGAACTGGACCGGGAGCTGCTGCTGTTCGACCCCTTGCCGCCCGCGGTGATGCCGGTCGGGGGAGAGGACACCATGCCCGTCGGCGACACGACCGGGGCCAGGCCACAGGTGTCGCAGTACAGCTCGCCGCCGCCCACGTCCTCGTACGACCCTGTGCATCCGGGACGCTGGCACTTCCGCTGCTCACTCATGCTTCCCCCCTCCGGTCGGTGGGACCGCCCTGTTGCGGGACCCTCGGTGCAAGGACTTCGGCGGCCGCCTGCTGATAACGAAGCACGGCCTGTTCGGCGACGCGCAGATCGCAGGGCGCGCTCCACAGCATCCGGCGCGCCGCGTCGTACCGCTCGACCAGGAGGGGGTCCTCCGCGTGGCCGAGCCGGGAGACCTTCGCCTTGTACGCGTCAAGCCGGCCGCGCAGCTCCGCGCGGACCGCCAGGGGCTGCGTGACGGCGGTCAACGATTCGCGGGCCCGCAGGAGTTCGTCCTCGGCCTTCTGCTCCAGGGACTCCAGGAGCGGCGAAAGGCGGTGCCACTGGGCGTGCCTGCGGTAGTCGGACGCCATGGCCAGCTGCTCCTGCAGCGCGGTCGACGGGCCGCTGACGGCCGGCACCTCGGACGCGGCGATCTTGGCGAGGACCTCGCCGCGCGCCGAGCGTGCCTCGGCCAGCGTGCGGTCCGCGCGCGAGAGCACGTCACGCAGCCTGCCCAGGCGCAGCTCCGCGTCCTGCCGGACGGTGAGCACCGCGTCGATCTCGCGGCGCACGTCCTCAAGGGCGCGCGCCTCGCGGTCGTAGCGCTCGGTGTGCGGGCGGCCGCCGCCGGGGGCCGAACTGCCCGCCGCGGGCTGCCAGAAGGCCAGCGGGTCGGACACCACCTGCTCGCGCAGGAGCGTCAGTTCCGCCGTGATGCGCTCCAGGTCGTCGCCCGCCGGATGCTCGCCAGGGCGCACTCCCACGGAGTGCGCGAGCTGGCGGGTGCGGTGCAGCTCGGCGGCCAGGAGGTCTATCCGGGCGGGCAGCGCGGACCAGACCGCGTCGGCGGCGACGACCATGTCGAGCGAGTGCGCGTACAGGTCGTTCATCCGTGAGACGAGCTCGATGAGGGTGAAGCGTTCGGTGAGCTTGGCGGGACCGGTGATCGAGGCCGACGGCGCGGGGGCGGCGCCGCCGGCGACGGTGACGCTCTCACCGCGCAGCAGCTCGGTCAGCTCCACCAGGTCGTCTCTGCTGGGCCATCGTCTGCGCACCCGCACGTCGTGCGCCGTGCGCAGGGCGGCGGCATACGCGTCGAAGTACGCCCACAGGAGCGTGATCTGCTGCTCGGTGGACTGCCAGCGCTCCTCGGTGATGCCGGTGAGACCGGCACCTTCGAGGAGTCTGCGGCCCGCGTGATCCTGAAGGGCGAGGAGCGAGGTCTCGATCGCCTCATGCTCGGCGTCGAGCCGCGCCAGCGCACGGTCCACCTCGTCCCGGTCCATCACAGGACCGGGGGGACCCGCGACGCTCATCGATCACCTCTCCGCTCTGCGTTGCTGTGCACGTCCGGCTTCAGTCCTCGTACTTCGGTGCGGGCGGTCCGGCCGATTCGCCGAGTGCGGCCTTCAGCCACTCGTCGTACGACTTCTGCCAGCCGCTCTTGCGGTAGTCCTCCAGAACCTTGTTGACCCGCCGGACGAGGTCGTCCTCGCCCTTCTCCGGCTTCTTCATCGCCACGCCGTAGTACTCGGTGTTCAGCGGCGCGTCGCCCTTGAGCTCGATCGTCGGATCCTGCGCGGCCTGGCTCGCGGCGAGCGCGCTGTCGGTCACGACGGCGTCCACCTCGCCGAGCTGGAGCCTTACCAAGCAGTCGAGTTGGTTGGGGACCGTCGTACCGATGTCGGCGCCGAGGCCCTTCTTCTTGAGCTCCTGGAGCTTGGTCAGTGCCGTGGAGCCCTTCGCGGAGCAGACCTTCTTGCCGTCGAGGGACTCGTCGAACCCGGTGATGTCCGAGGACTTGGGGGCGAGCACCTGCTGGCCGGTCTTGAAGTAGGCGGTGGAGAAGGAGACTTCCTTCTCGCGGTCGCAGGTGATCGTCATGGTCCGTACGACCATGTCGACCTGGCCGCTTTGGATCGCCTTGACGCGCTGGTTGGTGGGGATGGCGCGGAAGAGGATGGCGTCGCGGTCGCCGAGTATCTCCTCGGCGATCTTGTGCGCGAGGTCGATGTCGAAGCCTTCGAGCGTGGCCGTCTTCTTGTTCGGGTCGCGATATCCCCAGCGGTAGCTGTTCTGGTCGACGCCGACGATGAGCTTCTTGACCTTGCGGTCACGGATGGCCTCTATCGTCGGGCCGTCCTCGTCGGAGGGCGACAGGCTCTCCTCGGGAGTCGTGCACTCCTCGGCGCGCGCGGGGGCGGCCTCGGCGGAACCCCGTGCGGCCCGGTCCGCGCCCCCGCCGGACCCGGCGGAACCGCCCGCCTCGGGCAGCACCAGCACGAGGGAGCCCGTGAGCGCGCAGGCCACCGCCATGGCGGCAGCTCCGCCCCAGCCGCGCAGCCTCGCCAGTCCTTGCGTACGCATCGTCCGCTCGCCCCCTCTCACCTGTACTCCGACAGCCTGCGCCCGATGCCGAGCACGGCGCCCGCGGCGGCAAGCACCGCGAGTACGGCAGCACCCACCGGGAGCCCCGTCATCGCTCCCTTGCCGTCCTTGGCCGCCTGCTCGAACTCGTTCCGCTCGTGTGTGAGCGCGGTCTCCAGTGCGGTGTCGACGTTGTCGAAGCACTCACCGGTGGGCTCGTCGCTCTTGTCGCCGACGACCTTGGCGAGCGCACCCTTGTAGTCACCCGCGTCGTCGCTGTTCCGCGCGGTCTCGTGCCGGTCCTTCCAGACCGACACGTTCTTCGCTGCCGCCTCGACGGGGTTCTTGCCCTCCGCGTCCTCGGCGATGGCCGCGGCCTTGCCGAGCAGCCCGCTGTCGGCGCTGCCGAGCTGCTTCATCTGCTTCTGGTAGTCGACGTCGAACTTGTCCTTGATCTCCTTGTCCGCGCCCACCTCGACGGTCTCCGCGCCGCGGCTGACCAGCGTGAGGTTCTCGTTGCTGCGGGCCTTCAGGGAGCTGATGCGGGCGTCGTTCAGGACGTTCAGGGACTTCACGCCGTGGTCGTACGAGTCGCCGAGACCGGAGCGCGCGAAGGTGTGCCCGGCGACCAGCCAGAGCAGCACGACCGTGGAGGCGGCGGTCGCCGCGACCAGGCCGTGGTTCAACACACGGTTCGTGCGGCGGTAGTTGCGGCGCTGGGCCCAGAAGAGGGCGCCGAGCGCGAGCAGGCCGAGGGCGATGGCGAACCAGGGATAGGGCTTCGCGTCGGCGTAGTCGTTGTTCAGGCGCTGCTTCTCGGCGGTGTAGAGCTGCTCGGCCGCCGGGAGCATCTGGTTCTGCATCTTGTCGTTCGCGTACCGCAGATAGGCGCCGCCCAGGGGCAGGCCCTGGCGGTTGCCCGCGCGGGCCCGCTCGATCAGGCCGGTGTACTCGGGCAGGAGCTTGTTCAGCTTCTCCACTGATGCGGCGGCCGACGAGCCCGAGCCCGCGTTCGACGCGGCGTTCGCCAGCTTCTCGGAGGCCCGGTCGATGTCGCGGTTGTACCGGTCGCGCACCTCCTTCGGTTCCTGACCCCCTGCCAGGAAGCCGCTGGAGGCAGCCGTGTTCGCGTCGGCGAGGGAGCGGTAGATGGCCGCCGCGTCGTCGCTCAGCGGCTGGCTACGGTTCAGGACGCTGTCAGCGGCCGCCGAACGGTCCGACATCTGCCAGGTGGTGACCGCGCCGAACGCGACGACGAGCAGTGCGAGGAGGGCGCCGATGATGCGGAGCCTGCCCGGCTCGGTGGTCGCCGCCGCGCGCAGCCGGTCGCGGCTCTCCACCCACGCGGGACGCCGGGGAGCCGCACCCGGCTCGGCCTGTGCGGGTGCGGCGGATCCCGCGCCCGCCTGCGGCGGGACGCTGGGCATCGTCGGCGCGGCCTGTCCCGGCGGCGCGGCGCTGCCGTTCGGCGGGTATGTCACCTCGACGTCGACCTCCCCCTTGGTCATCGGACGTCCACTTCCGCCCGGCGTGCGCGGTGCGGGAAGAAGTGCACGGCCGCAAGTATTGCCGCAGGGACTGACATCCGCACAGGCATTGACTGGATCTTGTGCGGATCATCATGTCCGGATCACCGTGTCCGGATCTTTCCCGTCACCCTGTCCGGATCATGCGAAGATCGCACGCCACCCCTGCCCTTGAATACGCGATTGAGGGGGGTTCGGTTCCCTTCGGGGGCCATGAACCCGTCCGCGCCGGCCTCCCGCGTCACCCTCGTGCCGGCCCCGCCCCCTCGTACTGGGCCCGTACGCGCGCGTGCACTTCGGTCGGCGCACCCACCTGGTCGAGGCCGAGCAGCGCGGCGCCGAGCACCGGCCGGGCCACCACCACACGCGCCACCGCCTTGGGCGCCCGCTCGGCGAGCAAGGCCCTTATACGGTCGTCCAGTTGCGGGTGCCGGGCGGCGAGGACGCTGCCGCCGAGCAGCACCGGAGCCTCCTCGCCGAGCAGACCCAGGCGGTCCAGGGCCACGGTCGACATGGCCACCACCTCGTCGGCCATCCGGTCCACCAGGGAGCGTGCCACCGGGTCGCCCGCAGCCGCCGTGGCGAAGAGCACCGGCGTCAGCTCGTGCCGTCGTACGGGGGCTATGGAGCCCAGGTGCAGCGCCTCGATCAGCGCGTACATGGAGGTCAGGCCGAAGTGCGCGGGCAGCGCGTCGCGCAGCGCGGTCGCCTCGCCCCGGCCGTCCTCGGCCCGCGCCGCGAACCAGAGCGCCTCCTCGGCCAGGCCCCCGCCGCCTCCCCAGTCACCGGAGATGCGGCCGATGGCGGGGAAGCGCGCGGTGCACCCGTCGGGCAGCATGCCCACGCAGTTGATGCCCGCACCGCACACCACGGCGACCCCCCGCGGCTCGGTGTCCTCAAGGAGCCCCGCCCGCAGGATGGCGAAGGTGTCGTTGCGCACGTCGACCGAGGCGCCCCACGCACGCCCGCGCAGTGCGGCGGCCAACTCCCGCTCCTCCACCGGCAGGTCGGCGTTGGCGAGGCACGCCGACACGTGCCCCACGGAGTCGACGCCCGCCTCGGCCAGGGCCCGCCTCACCGCCTCTTCCAGCACGTCCACCGCGGTCTCGACGCCGACCTGCGGCGGCTGGAACCCGCCGCCGCGTGCCGCGCCGACGACCTCGCCGTCGGCCGCGACCACCGCGACGTCGGTCTTGCTGTTGCCCGCGTCGATCGCGAGCACGCTCGTGCCTACGCCCACGCCAGGTGCTCCCGGTTGTGCGCGATGAGGCTGTCGGTGAGCTGCTCGGCGTACGTGTACTGGCCGATGAGCGGGTGGGCGAGCAGCGCCTTGAAGACCCGCTCGCGCCCGCCGTGCACCGCGGCCTGGAGGGCGAGGTCCTCGTACGCGGTGACGTTCGAGATGAGCCCCGCGTACAGCGGGTCCAGCTTCGGCACCGCGAGAGGTGTGGCGCCCGAGCCGTCCACCGAGGCCTGCACCTCGATGACCGCGTCGTCCGGCAGGAACGGCAGCGTGCCGTTGTTGACGGTGTTGACCACCTGGAAGGGGCTGCCGCCGTTGCCGAGCAGCGAGGCCGCGAGGTCCACGGCCGCCTCGGAGTAGAAGGCGCCGCCGCGCTTGCCGAGCAGGGCGGGCTTCTCGTCGAGCGTCGGGTCGCCGTACATCTTCAGGAGCTCGCGCTCCATCTCTGCGACCTCGGCGGCCCGCGAGGGCTTGGTCCGCAACTCCTCCACCACGGCGTCGTGCTGGTAGAAGTAGCGCAGGTAGTACGAGGGCACGACGCCGAGCCGGTCGACGATCTCGCGCGGCATGCGCAGGTCAGCGGCGACCGCGTCCCCGTGCTCGGCGAGCAGCTTGGGCAGGATGTCGTCCCCGTCCGGACCCCCGAGACGTACGCCCGTCTCCCAGGTCAGGTGGTTGAGCCCCACGTGGTCGAGGTGCACCTCGCCCGGCGCGACGTCGAGCAACTTGGCGAACTTGCGCTGGAAGCCGATCGCCACGTTGCACAGGCCGACGGCCTTATGACCGGCCTGGAGCAGCGCGCGGGTGACGATGCCGACCGGGTTGGTGAAGTCGATGATCCAGGCGTTCGGGTTCGTACGGCGTACGCGCTCGGCGATGTCGAGGACGACCGGGACCGTGCGCAGGGCCTTCGCCAGGCCGCCCGCTCCGGTGGTCTCCTGGCCGACGCAGCCGCACTCCAGGGGCCACGTCTCGTCCTGGTTGCGGGCGGCCTGTCCGCCGACGCGCAGCTGGAGCAGGACCGCGTCGGCGTCCGCGACGCCCGCGTCCACGTCGGACGTGGTGACGATGCGGCCGGGGTGGCCCTGCTTGGCGAAGATGCGCCGGGCGAGGCCGCCCACCAGCTCAAGACGGTCGGCCGCCGGGTCGACGAGGACGAGCTCCTCGATCGGCAGGGTGTCCCTCAACCGCGCGAATCCGTCGATGAGTTCGGGTGTGTAGGTCGACCCTCCGCCGACCACTGCGAGCTTCATATCGGTTCTCAGCCCTTTACTCCGGTGAGGGTGACGCCTTCGACGAAGGCCTTTTGTGCGAAGAAGAAGATGATGATGACGGGGGCCATGACGAGCAGGGTCGCGGCCATGGTCATGTTCCAGTTGACCGCGTGGGCGCTCTTGAACGATTCCAGGCCGTAACTCAGTGTCCAGGCACCGGGGTTCTGGGCCGCGTAGATCTGCGGCCCGAAGTAGTCGTTCCAGCAGTAGAAGAACTGGAAGAGCGCGATGGCGGTGATGCCGGGCTTGGCCATCGGGACGACGATCTTGATCATGGTGCGGAACTCTCCGCAGCCGTCGACCTTCGCCGACTCGATGTACTCCTTGGGGATGGTGAGGAGGAACTGGCGGAGCAGGAAGATCGAGTACGCGTCGCCGAACGCCATCGGGATGATCAGCGGCCACAGCGTGCCCGACAGGTGGAACTGCTGCGCCCACACCAGGTACATCGGGATCACGATGACCTGCGGCGGCAGCATCATCGTCGAGATGACGAGCAGCATCGCCGTGCGCCGGCCGCGGAAGCGGAACTTGGCGAGCGCGTACGCCACGGGGATCGCCGAGCAGACGGTGAACAGGGTGCCCAGGCCCGCGTACATCAGCGAGTTGCGCCACCAGTCCAGGAAGCCCGGCGTCTCGAACACGGCCTTGTAGTTGGACCAGTGCCAGGAGTCGGGCCACAGGTCGCCGCTCATCGCCTGCGAGTCGCTCATCACCGACGTCAGGAAGACGAAGACGAACGGCAGGACGAAGAGCAGCGCGACGCCTATCGCCAGGCTGTGCACGGCGATCCAGTGCAGGACCCGCTTGCGGCGCGCGCGGGCGGCGGCGGGGCCTCTGGGCGTGGTGGTGCGTTCGGGCGCCGCGGCGGGCGCGCTGAGAGTCGTGGAAGTCATCGAGAGTCCTCAGTCCTCCGCCGCGAGCAGCCCGGAGCGCTTGCGCATCAGGAGCAGCGTGACGGCCATGGCGATGGCGAAGAGCACGAGCGAGAGCACGCACGCGGCACCGGTGTTGAAGTTCTGGAAGCCCATTTGGTAGACGAGCTGGGGGACCGTGAGGGTCGAGTGGTCCGGGTAGCCGGGCTGGATCACCGAGCCGGGGCCGATGTTGACGCCGGACGCGACCTTCCCCGCGACCAGGGCCTGCGTGTAGTACTGCATGGTCTGCACGACGCCCGTGACCACCGCGAACATCACGATCGGCGTGATCGCGGGCCAGGTTACGTAGCGGAACTTGGCGAACGCCCCCGCGCCGTCCAGGTCCGCGGCCTCGTACTGCTCCTTGGGCACGTCGAGCAGTGACGCCATGAAGATGACCATCAGGTCGCCGATGCCCCACAGGGACAGCAGCACCAGCGAGGGCTTGGCGGTGGCCGGGTCGTTGAACCAGTTGGGCCCGGAGATCCCGACCGCTTCGAGGATCTCGTTGACCGGGCCCGTGCCCGGGTTGAGCAGGAAGACGAAGGCGACGGTGGCGGCCACCGGCGGGGCGAGGTAGGGGATGTAGAAGGCGGTGCGGAAGAAGCCGGCGCCCGTCTTGATCTTCGTGATGAGCAGCCCGAGCGAGAGCCCGAAGACCACCCGCACGGCCACCATGATCACGACGAGCCAGAGGGTGTTCCACAGGGCAGGGCCGAACAGCGGCATCTGCTCGAACACGTACTTCCAGTTCCGGAGCCCCACGAAGCTGGGCTCCTTGATCTGGTTGTAGTGCATGAACGAGAAGTAGACGGTGGCGAGCAGCGGATACGCGAAGAAGACGCTGAAGCCGACCAGCCAGGGGGAGAGGAAGCCGAGCGTGCGCAGTCTGCGACGCGCGGGGTTGGAGAGGGAAAGTGCCATGGCGGGGTCCTCAGCTCAGCTCTTCGACTGGAGGGTGTCGGCGTCGATCTGCTCGTCGAGCTTCTTCAGGCCCTTGCGCAGATCGGAGACGCGCCCGGACTCGACGCCGTACGCGAAGTCCATCAGCGAGACGACGTAGGCGCCGCCGTTGACGGAGGGCGGCAGGGCCTTGCTGTGCTTGCTCTGCAGGATGTCGAAGAAGGTCCGGAAGGTCGGATCGGCGTCCAGGTCGGGGGACTTGAGCGCCGCGAACGTGGAGGGCACGTTGTGGATGGCGTTCGCGAAGTTCACGACCTGCTTCGTGTCCGCGGTCAGGAACCGCACCAGCTCCCACGCGGCGTTCTGGTGCTTGCTGCTGTGCGCGATCCCCGCGACGGTGCCGGTGATGAAGCCCCGCCCGTACGTGTCGGCCTGGTCGTCCGGAACGGGCAGCGGAGCCACGCCCCAGTCGAACTTCGCCTTCGCCTCGTCCAGCATCAGACCGCGCCACTCGCCGTCCAGATGCATGGCGACCTTGCCGGTCAGGAAGGCGTTCTGGTTGGACATCTCGTCGCCGAACGACATCCGGAACTTCTCCAGGTCGGCGAACCCGCCCTGTGCCTTGGCCAGTTGCCGCGCGGTCTTGAAGAACTTGTACGTCTTCGGGTCGTCGGCCAGACGTGCGTCGCCCTCGGCGTCGAAGTACTCGGGGCCCCACTGCGCGAAGAGCCGGTCGGGGCTGTTCTGGTAGAAGCGGAAGTTGGGCAGATACCCGACCTGCTTGTACGAGTCCTTGCCGCTGCGGATGGTCAGCTTCTTCGAGACTTCCTCGAACTCGGACATCGTGCGGGGCGGCCGCTCGATGCCCGCCTTCTTGTAGGCGTCCTTGTTGTAGTACATCCCGAAGGCGTCCGCGAGCAGCGGCAGGGCGCACTGGCTTCCCCGGTAACTCGTGTAGTCGAGCAGCGTCTTGGGGAAGGTCTTGCGCTTGTCGAGACCCGTCTTCTCCATGAACGGATCGAGGTCCGCCCACATCCCGGAGTCGCAGTACTGGCCCACGTTGTTGGTGGTGAACGAGGACACCACGTCCGGGGCCTTGTCGCCGCCCGCCCGCAGGGCCTGGTTGACCGTCTCGTCGGAGACGTTCCCGGTGGCCTGCACGTCGATGTTCGGGTGGAGCTTCTCGAAACGGTCGATGCTGTCGTTGACGGCCTTGACCTCGCCGGGCGTCGACCAGCCGTGCCAGAACTTCAGGGTGACCGGCTTGGTCGGGTCGTCGTTCGCGCTGCCGACGCTCGGATTGGCACAGCCGGAGAGCAAGAGGCCGGCTGCGGCGAGCGCCGCGGACGCGCAGATGGGCATGCGCCATCGCGGCATGGCGGACTTCCTTTGCGGAGTACGGACTACGGGGGCGGGGAGTTGAGGTGCGGGGAGGGAGGGTGGCGTTCGGGCGGCGGTGCTTCAGGCCGTGTCGAAGACCTGGTCGCGGGCCTGGGTGAGGGCCGAGCGCAGGGCGCCGGTGAGGATCGGGTCGCCGTCGAGTTCGCTGATGCGGATCTGCGGGCGCGGCAGCGCGAGCCCCGTCAGCTCCTCCTCGACCCGGACGCGCAGCTTGTCGCCGCCCGCCTGGGCCACCGAGCCGGAGAGCACGACGAGTTCGGGGTCGACGACGGCGACGACCGCGGCGATACCGGTCGCGAGACGGCGTGCGACCTCGGCGAGTACGGCATCGTCGGCGAAGGCGTCCGCCAACGTGGCGGCGCCGCCCGCGAGTTGCTTGACGACCGGTGCGGAGACCAGGCTCTGGAAGCCGCCGCCCCCGTCCGGGCCGCGTGTGGCTTCAGGGCCGCCGTGCGCCAGGGGAGCCCCCGGCAGCGGCATGTAGCCGATCTCGCCCGCGCCGCCCGTCGCGCCGCGCAGCAGGTTGCCGCCGAGCACGATGGCGGCGCCCACACCGTCGTCGAGCCAGGTGAGGACGTAGTTGTCGTTGTCCTGTGCGGCGCCTTCGTACTGCTCGGCGACGGCGGCCAGGTTCACGTCGTTCTCGATGTCGACGGGCGTGCCGAGGACGGCGGCGAGATCGTCGCGCAGCGTCCGTGAGTGCCAGCCCGGCAGATGCGGGGCGTACCGCAGCTCGCCGGTGTGCGGGTCGATCGCGCCGGGGGTGCCGATCACCGCGGCCCGCAGGTCGTCGTGGCCCAGGCCCGCCTGGCGCAGCGCCTCGTCGACGGCCTCCGTGACCAGCTGTGCGGTGCGGTGGCGCACGTCCTCGGACACGGCGTCCGCCTCGACGCGGGCCCGGCCGATGACCGTGCCCGTGATGTCGGCGATCAGCGCCGTGATCCCGGTGGGGTCGGCGGAGAGGGCGGCGACATGGGCGGCGCCCGGATGGATCTCGTACAGCAGGGCGTTGGGCCCCGGGCGGCCGCTGAGGCTGCCCGTGGTGTGTACGAGGCCCGCTGTCTCCAGGCGGCCGAGCAGTTGCGAGGTGGTGGGCTTGGAGAGCCCGGTCAGCTCACCGATGCGGGTGCGGGTGAGCGGGCCGTGCGCGACGAGCAGGTCGAGCACCGCCCGGTCGTTCATGGCCCGCAGGACGCTCGGCGTGCCCGGGGTCCCCGGAGTGCTGCCTGCTGCTGCCATGACGACACCTGCTCTTCCGGTGGCCGCTAACTGTTAGGAAACTTTCCAATTCGTGAGGACCGTACGACCGGCGTGAATCGGGCGTCAATAGCGGACGCCCCCGGGGCAACCAAGTCGTTACCTGGCGGGGTCCGGCGTTGCACGGAGTGCTCCTGGCGGGGTCGGGTCGGAGGTCTTGTCCGACTGGATTTCTATTAATCCCAACGGGTGGCTCGAATTCAGATTGTCGGTGGCGGGCCACAAGAATGACGAGCCTTACGGCTGTTGGAGGTCTGGTGTCCCGCTCCGCCTCGTCCCCACCGAACATGACCACGCTGGGGTGTTCCCTCTTCGCGACCCGTTGGCTCCAAGCGCCCCTGTATTTCGGCCTGGTGGCCGCTCAGGGCGTGTACGTCTACAAGTTCTTCAACGAGCTGTGGCACCTCATCCACCACGTCGTCAGCGGGCACGCGGACGAGACGCACGTCATGCTCGCCGTCCTGAAGCTCGTGGATGTGGTGATGATCGCCAATCTGCTGATCATGGTGATCGTCGGCGGGTACGAGACCTTCGTCTCGCGGATCGGCCTCCAGGGCCACCGGGACCAGCCCGAGTGGCTGTCGCACGTGAACTCCAACGTCCTGAAGGTGAAGCTGGCGACGGCCATCGTGGGGATCTCGTCGGTCCATCTGCTCCAGATGTTCGTCGACGTTCACCACACGCCCCGGCACGACCTGCTCTGGGGCACGGTCATCCACATGGCCTTCATCGCATCGGCGGCCATCCTCGCGTACATGTCCGGGCCCATGGCCGCGCAGGAGGCGAGGGCGCGCGGCATGCACAGGGAGGAGGACTCGCGGGCCGTGGTCATCCCGGCCCAGCGGGACGGCGGGGAGCCGTACGCGCAGCCGTATGCGGAGGCGGGTACGGGAGCGGAGGAGCGGATCGGGGCCGCCGGGTTCCCGGCCAGGAAGGTCCTGGAGATGTTCGACGAGGGGCGGCTGCGGGCGCCAGGGCCGCAGGTGATCACCCGGCTCGGCAAGGTCGACTTCATCACCCGCAAGGCCAACGTGGTGCTGCTCGGTGAGCCCGGTACGGGCAAGACGCACCTGGCGGTCGCCCTGGGCGTACGCGCCTGTCAGGCCGGACACCAGGTGCTTTTCGCGACCGCCGCCGAGTGGAGCGCCCGGCTCGCGGACGCCAAGGCCGCGGGCCGCCTCGGCAAGGAGCTCTCCCGCCTCGACGCGTATCCGGTGCTCGTCGTGGACGAGGTCGGCTACGTGCCCTTCGGCTCCGAGGCCGCGCACCTTCTCTTCCAGCTCGTATCGCACCGCTACGAGCGGGCGTCCCTGATCGTCACCAGCAACTTGGCCCTCGGACGCTGGGGCGAGGTGCTCGGGGACGGTGCGACGGCTTCGGCGACGGTGGACCGCCTGGCCCACCACGCGGAGGTCGTCGCCCTGGACGCCGACAGCTATCGGACGCGCTCCCACTCACCTGCGTAGGCAGCGCCGCTTCTGCTGCTCCTGCTCCTGTTTCTGCTTCGACTTCTACTTCGACAGATTGGGGGGCGGGGCTATCGGCGAGGCGGCAAGGGACTGCGGGGAGGTGGCGGACGAGTAGGCCGAGGGAGCCGCCACGCCCGCCGACGGGTCCGCGACCGCCTCTTCCGTCGCCTGGAGCGGCAGCCCGCCCACGATGCGGATGCCCGCCGCGTCGAAGGCCCGCTTGATGCGCCAGCGCAGCTCGCGCTCCACGCCGAGCGCGTTGCCCGGCATCGTCTTCGCGGAGACCCGTACGACCATCTGGTCGAGCAGCACGCTGTCCAGGCCCAGGACCTCGACCGGGCCCCAGAGGCGCTCGTTCCACGGTTCGTCCTTGGCCATGGTCTCGCCGACCTCGACCAGCTTCGCCTGGATCTTCTCCAGGTCCTCGTCCGGACGGACGGTGACGTCCACGCCCGCCGTGGACCAGCCCTGGCTGAGGTTGCCGATGCGCTTGACCTCGCCGTTGCGGACGTACCAGATCTCGCCGTTGTCGCCGCGCAGCTTGGTGACCCGCAGACCGACCTCGATGACCTCGCCGGAGGCCACACCGGCGTCGATCGAGTCGCCCACGCCGTACTGGTCCTCAAGGATCATGAAGACGCCGGAGAGGAAGTCCGTGACCAGGTTGCGGGCACCGAAACCGATCGCCACACCCGCGACACCCGCCGACGCGAGCAGCGGGGCGAGGTTGATCTGGAACGTGCCCAGGATCATCAGCGCGGCCGTGCCCAGGATCAGGAACGACGCCACCGAGCGCAGCACCGAACCTATGGCCTGCGAACGCTGGCGGCGGCGCTCCACGTTGACAAGCAGACCGCCGAGCGCCGTGCCGTTCACGGACTGGGCCGTGCGGTTCATGCGTTCTATGAGCTTGGTGATCGAGCGCCGGATGACCACACGCAGGACGACGGCGACGGCGACGATCAGCAGGATGCGGAGCCCGATGCCCAGCCACGCCGACCAGTTCTGCTCCACCCAGCTCGCGGCGTTCGTCGCGTGCTCCTGGGCGTCTTCCAAGGTCGGGGGCTTCGGCGTCGACGTGTCGTCCGGGTCCGGTCCGGCTGCTGACAGGACGGACAGGAACACAGCAGGTACCTCCAGGCATAGCGGCCTGCCCAGGAGGAGCGCCGGGCAGAGACACCACACTAACGGGGCATTGTGTGTGGATCGTTGTGATGTTCCAGGGAGAGACAGTGCTCACTTGGGGAAGATGAGGGTGTTGTACACCTGTGGTCGAAAACACTCCGAGCCCGTTACCGGTACATGCTGGCGCTCGGACCAGGCATGAGGGGAGACTGGCTACAGATCGTCCCGGCGCGAGCCACGCGCCGCCGGCGTACAAGGAGGCCTCCGTGCCGCACGTCCTGGTCCTCAATGCGTCGTACGAGCCTCTGGGCGTCGTACCGCTCCGCCGCGCGCTCGTCCTCGTCCTGGAGAACAAGGCTCTCTGCCTCGAGGAATCCGGCGCCTTCATGCACAGCGCAACGCGCACTGTCCCCGCACCCAGCGTGGTCCGCCTCAAGCGGTTCGTCCGGGTCCCCTACCGGGGGCCCGTTCCTCTGACCAGGCGGGCGCTCTTCGCCCGCGACGGCGGTCGGTGCATGTACTGCGGTGGCGTCGCAACCAGCGTCGACCACGTCATTCCGAAGAGCCGTGGCGGTCAGCACGCCTGGGAGAACGTGGTGGCGTCCTGCCGCCGCTGCAACCACACCAAGGCGGACCGCCATCTCCTGGAGCTGGGGTGGCGCCTGCGTCACAAGCCCGCGCCGCCCTCGGGTCTGGCGTGGCGCATCATCGGGACCGGGCATAGGGATCCGCGCTGGCTGCCGTACTTGCAGCCGTTCGGCGCGGACGACGCGATGGCCCGGATCGACGGCATTTCTGCCTGAGAGATCCGGGCTTTTACGTGTGGCCGGGGCGGTCTCCTCCGCTCCGGCCCTCCGTCGTGTCACCGGCCACGGCGTACGCCTCCACCGACCAGAGGGAGTAGCCGAAGCGCGTGGCCCGCTTGTCGCCCTGCATCCGGATGTAGCGGGTGTCAGGGGCGTCCATGCGGATCGCGTCGCGTCCGCCCTTGCCGTCCTTCACGGTCGCCGCCGTGCGCCAGGTCCTGCCGTCGGCGGACGTCTGCACGCGGTAGCCCGCCGCGTACGCGTCCTGCCAGCGCAGGACGACCTGGCCGAGCCTGACCGGCTCCTCGAGCTCCAGCTGCCACCAGGCGCCGTCCTCGTACGGCGATGACCAACGGGTTCCGGGGTCGCCGTCGTTGGCGCCGGACGCCGGGAAGTCCTTCGTCTCGTCGCCCGAGGAGGACGCCTTCGCGCCGCGCGCCAGGTCGGGTCCCGCGGTGCGCGGGTAGGCGCGGATCGAGACCGTCCTGGTCAGGCCGCCGAAACTCACCGGAAGCTCGTACGTCCCCGCGCGCGTGCCCTCGGGGACGGCGACGTCGACCGGGACGTCCACCTGTGTGCCGCGCGGCAGGGTGGTCTTCTGCGGGGTGCGCACCTCGATGCCCTTGGGGGCCTTCGCCGTGACCCTGCCCCGTACGTCGCCGGGGCGCAGGGGCGTCAGCTTCGCCGTGATACGCCGCGGGCCGCCGCCGATCTCCACGTCGGCCTCGGTGCGGGCCAGGGAGATACGGGCGTCGGGGGAGTCGCCGTACCAGGGGACGACGTGGCGGACGGTGCCCTCGGTGACCGTGACGCGGACCGCGTCGGCGCGCGGGTCGGCGCCCCTGGGCCTGACCTCCGTGAAGCCCGAGGCGGACAGAGCGGCGATGCGGCGCCAGCCATCGCCGGGGACGTGGGCCTCGATGCCGCCCTTGGTGCCGGGGTCGGTCAGGGCCGTCACCGCCGTCAGGGGGCGGGCGCGGGGGGTGCGTACCGTCGCGCGGTCCGACGCCTGCTCGGTGTCGAGCCCCGCCCACATCCCGTACGCCTTCTGGGACCGCGTCAGGAAGGGGGCAAGGACGCCCTTGCCGACGGTCACCCGGCCGGCCTTCAGGTCCTTCTGGAGTCCGGCCAGGGTGCGCGAGGCGCGCCAGGCGGCCGCGCCGTCGCCGGTGGACTGGGCGCGCAGCATGTCGACGGCCGTCTCGCCGGCTTCGCCGTAGCGCGCCAGCTGCTCCACCCAGGGCCCGACTTCGCTCTTCAGGTCGCTGCCCGCCAGCCGCCGCGGCGCCTCCTTCATGACGGTGAAGGCGTCGCGCAGGGCCTGCCCGGTCTTCTTGACGCGGGTGGCGTCCGTCGTCGTACGCGCGCGCCAGAAGTCGTCCATGAGCGGACGCAGATACGCCGACTCGTCGGCGCCGAGCACGGAGGATGCGTCATTGCCCGCGAGCGCACGCAGGGCGCCCCGTGCCTTCCTGTCGCCGCCGGAGAGGTCGTCGATCGCGGCGAGCCAGGACTCGTGCGGGCGGTAGGCGCGGGGGTTCCAGGCGTAGTCGGCGGCCGTGAAGAGGGGGATGCGGGAGGCCGACGGCTGCTCCATGGCGTTGCCCAGCAGCGCCGCGGAGCCGGTGGCCACGGCGGGTTCGCGGCCGGTGTAGGGGCCGAGGAAGATGCGGTCCTGCGCGAAGTCGTTGACGGGGTAGTTGTCCATCGTCACGAGCGGGTGCGCGCCGAATGCCTTGCGGGCGCCGGCCAGCTCCCTTCCGGTGATGGTCCCCGGGACCACGCCGACGCCCGTCCACGCCACCTCGATGCCGCTGTCGAGCCGGTCCGCGATGGCGGTGCGGTACGCGGTGGAGCCGTCCTGGAAGTACTCCGTGGGCATCAGCGACAGCGGCTTCGCGCCCGGATGGCGCTCGGCGAGATGCGCGGAGACCGCGTTGGCGACCCGGGACTGTGCCTTCGCGGCGGCCTCGGGCCCCGAACCGAAGGCGTCCGCGTCCGCTTCGCAGTGCCACTCGCTGTAGCTGACGTCCTGGAACTGCAGCTGGAAGGCGCGTACGCCCAGGGCCCACATCGCGTCGATCTTGCGGTTCAGGGCCCTGATGTCCTTGTCGGACGACATGCACATGGCCTGGCCGGGGGCGACGGCCCAGGCCAGCGTCACGTGGTTGGCCCCGGCCCGCTCGGCGAGGGCACGGAAGTCGGCACGCTGGCCCGCGGGGTACGGCTCGCGCCAGCGTGCCTGGCGGTAGAGGTCGTCGCCGGGGGCGTAGAGGTACCGGTTCTGCTTCGTGCGGCCCATGAAGTCCAGCTGGGCCAGGCGCTGGTCACGGGTCCACGGAGTGCCGTAGAAACCCTCCGTCATGCCGCGCACGGCGGTGCCGGGCCAGTCGCGGATCTGGACGCCGGGGATGGTGCTCCCGGTGGTGCGCGTGGTGACCAATTGGCGCAGGGTCTGTACGCCGTGGAAGAGGCCGTCGTCGCCCGCGCCCGCGAGGGCGACCGTGTCCTGGCCGCCGATCCGGCCCACCGCGAGGCGGTAGCCGCCGGAGGGCAGGTCGCGCCGGTCGCGGGCGCCGAGTGAGCGCAGGGCCCGGTCGGCGCCGGTGCCTTGGGCGCCGATGCTTCGTGTGCCGGTGCCTTCGGCGCGGACGACGAGCTTGCCGCCGGGCGCGGGGAGCGGGTCGCCGTCCTTCACCTCGGTGATCTTCGCGGCGCCCGCGTCACGCAGGAGGGTGCGCAGGGCGTCCATGGCGTACGGGTCCGGGTGCGGGCCGGTGACCAGGACGATCTCGTCCGTGACGGTGACCGGGGATCCCGCCGCGCTGATCGACTGGGGGCGGGGCCAGACCGGGGGGAGGGTGCCGTCGGACTCACGGTCGTCGTCGGGGGAGGCGGCCGGGGCGCCGGGCTTACCGGGGAGGCCGGGGGCGGCGACGGCGCCGGGGGCGCCGCCGAGAGCACCTGCGATGACGGCGACGGCGACGGCCGCCGCGCCCTTCCTGCGCCGCAGTTGCACGGCCCTCTCCTCGGTGTCCCTCGGCCTGATGATCACTTTTGGTGTTCTTGCTGTCTCAGGGTGTCACCGAGCCCACCACTCGTGTGGCCGGAGTGTCAACGGGCGTGGGTGTTGTGCGAGTTTTCTTCCGTGTGACATTGCCGGGACTGGAACGCGAGGCTCGGGGAAAGGAAGATCTTGCGTTCGGACCCCCGCCCCGGGAAACGAATGTGAGTACGCGCACGTTCATACAACGGATATGTCTGCGATCCCGCGCACTGGGTAGGCCTGCTGCCTAAGACCGTCCTGCCCCCTGACATTGGAGCCCTACGTGCCCGCTTCCGCGAACCTCCTGCTCTCCGCCCTTTCCAAACAGGTCTCCGGTCCTGACTCCGGACTGGATGGCTCCTGCTCCTGCGGCTGCCTCGAGCCGCCCCTGACCAGCGAACCCCCGCTGGCCGACTACGCACCGCTCACCAGCGAGCCCCCGCTCGCCGACGCCGCTCCGCTGACCAGCGAGCCGACCTCCACCGGCACCGCGTCGGGCCTGGCCTACATGGGGGTCTAGGTGGCCCCACCCGGAGTCGTCGGATCCGCCGGAGCCACTGAACCCGCCGAACCCACCGGATCCGCTGCACCCACCGGACTTTCCCGCCTCGCCGCCCTGCACGGCGTGGCGACCTCCTACTCCCCGTCCCCGGACCGCACGGTTCCGGCCGCCGACGCCGCGGTGATCGCGGCCCTGGCCGCCCTCGACGTGGACGCGAGCACCCCCGAGGCGCTGGGGCGTGCCCTCGCGGCCCGCGAGGCGCAGCTGTCCGCCCGGCTCCTTCCGCCGACCGTGGTGATGTGGCAGGGCGGCCCCGACCCGGACCCGCCCCTCGCCGGGCTGCCGCCGGGCACGCGGGTGCGGGTGGAGACGGAGTGCGGGAAGCGTCTGGAGTGGGCGACGGCACCGGAGAGCGGCGGGGAGGCCGGGTCGCGGGCGACGGCACCGGACAGCGGCGGGGAGGCCGAGTCGCGGGCGACCGCGGCGCTGCCGCCCGGCGTGCACCGGATCCGGGCCGAGACCCCGGACGCCCGCACCGCCACCGCCCACTTGATCGTCGCCCCGCACCACTTGCCGCCCCCGCGCGAGAAGACGTACGGGGTGCTCGTCCAGCTCTACTCCCTTCTCTCGCGCCGCTCCTGGGGCATGGGCGACCTCGGTGACCTCGCCGAGCTCGCCGCCTGGTCCGGGCGGGCCCTGGGTGCGGGATTCGTCCAGGTCAACCCGTTGCACGCGGCCGTTCCCAAGCCGTCCGACGGGCCGTCCGACCCCTCTCCGTACCGCCCTTCCTCGCGCCGCTTCCCCGACCCGGTCCATCTCCGCGTCGAGGACATCCCGGAGTACGCCCACCTGCACGGCGAGGCCCGCGACCGGGCCGCCGGTCTCACGCGACGGGCCGCCGCGCTGCGCGAATCCGTCCTCCAGCAGGGCCAGTTGATCGACCGTGACGCGGTCTGGGCGCTCAAGCTCGAAGCCCTGGAGCTGATCCGCGAGGTCCCGCTCGGCCCCGGACGCCGCGCCGCCTACAACGACTTCCTCGCCGAGCACGGCGAAGCCCTCGAAGACCACGCCACGTGGTACGCACTCGCCGAGCGGCACGGCCCCGACTGGCACACCTGGCCCGCACCCCTGCGCGACCCCGCCTCGCCCGGCACCGCCCGCGCGCGCCGCGAGTTGATGGACCGTGTGGACTTCCACTGCCGTCTCGCCTGGCTCACCGACGCCCAGCTCGCCGCCGCGCAGCGCTCCGCGCGCGACGCGGGCATGGACATCGGCCTCGTGCACGACCTCGCGGTCGGCGTGCACCCGGCAGGGGCGGACGCCTGGGCGCAGCAGCGGCACTTCGCCGCGGGCATGTCGACCGGCGCCCCGCCTGACGCGTTCAACGCGCGCGGCCAGGACTGGGGCCTGCCGCCCTGGCGCCCCGACCGCCTCGCCGAGTCCGGATACGCCCCCTACCGCGCCCTCCTGCGCGGACTGCTCCGGCACGCGGGCGCGATCCGCATCGACCACGTGATGGGGCTCTTCCGGCTCTGGTGGGTCCCGGAGGGCCGCGCGCCCACCGAGGGAACGTACGTCCGGTACGACGCCGAAGCGATGCTCGCCGTCCTCGCCCTCGAGGCGCACCGCGCGGGCGCCCTCGTCATCGGCGAGGACCTCGGCACCGTAGAGCCCGGTGTCCGCGAGACCCTCCAGCGGCACGGCGTGCTCGGCACCTCCGTGCTCTGGTTCGAGCGGGACTGGGCGGGCACGGGACGTCCGCTGCCGCCCGGGGCGTGGCGCGCGGACTGCCTGGCCACCGCCACCACCCACGACCTGCCGTCCACGGCGGCCCGCATCACCGGCGAGCACGTGCAACTCCGCGACCGTCTCGGCCTGCTGACCCGTCCGGCGGCCGTGGAACAGGCCGAGGCGGCAGCCGACGTGTCGGAGTGGCTCGCGCTGCTCTCCCGGCTCGGGATGCTGCCCGGCGGCGGGGGAAACGAGCAGGAGGAGATCCGCGCCGTCCACCGCTTCCTGCTCGCGACACCGGCCCGCATGATCGGCATCTGGCTGCCGGACGCGCTCGGCGACCGCCGGCCGCAGAACCTCCCCGGCACCTGGGACCAGTACCCCAATTGGCGGCTGCCGGTCGCCGACGCCGAAGGCCGCCCCGTCACCCTGGAGGAACTCGCCGCGGCACCGCGCCTGCACGCCTTCATGGAGGTGTTCCGCTCACGCCGCGAGCCCCGTACGGCACCCCCGGGCGCGCGGCCGCTTTAGCAGTTCGCTACGTTGGCACCGTGGACAAGAAGAACGCTCTGCGCGCCGGCGCCCTGGCTTCCGGTACGACGCTGATGATGCTGCTCATGTCGTCCCCCGCGCTCGCGCTCACGCCCGACGACGGTGACGACCCGGGTCCCGGCCTGAGCGTGATCGAGACGCTCGGCCTCTATGTCGTGGCGCCCATCGTGCTGTTCCTGGTGATCGCGGGCCTGGTCATGGTCGGTGACAAGACCCGCAAGCAGGAGAAGCAGGGCTGACGCCGCTCCTTTCCTTCCCGAGTTCTCCGTAGGGGCTCTTCACCGGCGTACGCATGCGTACGCCGGTGAC